>NZ_LSIS01000078.1:0-400 GCF_001556365.1 Blastomonas sp. CCH1-A6
GGGATCGTTGCGCTCGCCCGAAAATTGTTAATCGCGCTTTGGCGCTTTGTGGAGACCGGTCTGGTCCCTCAAGGTGCCGAGCTCCGCGCCGCCTGATGCTTATGTTGCAACAGGCTCGATAAGGCGACGCGGATTGGTGTGATGTGTGACCGGGAAAGTTGATGGCGCCTGAAAACGCCCAGTAGTAGTTTGGTCCGCATCCGCCTTTGCTCGATCCGGGGATGTGAATACGGATTATGGTGCGCGGGCACGGCCGCGACCGGATACAAGTCTATGCACGGATAGTGCATCAGCTGACCTCGGAACGAATGAAGCCAATCCCTGAGCATTGCGTGTGCCCCCCACCGCGTCAACAGAAGGAACCGTTCAATGCGAACTTGACAAGCCCCGGATCATACAA
>NZ_LSIS01000007.1:0-257 GCF_001556365.1 Blastomonas sp. CCH1-A6
CGCCGTGTCGCTGCCGCGCTCGATCTCGGGCGGGGGCTCGTCCTGGCGGAAGAAGCGGCGGCGGTTGACGGCCCAGGCCGCCTCGCAGCCACTATCCGGCTTGGTGAGCGAGGCGCAGCGATCCAGCTCGCGGGCGAGCCTGGCCTGGCCTTCGTCCGCCGGCAGGAAGAGCGGGGGCGCGGGCGCAGGCTCATCGGGCTGGACGGCGGCGACGATCGCCACCGTCATCATCAGCCCGGCCAGCGCCGCCACCCCTG
>NZ_LSIS01000079.1:0-4771 GCF_001556365.1 Blastomonas sp. CCH1-A6
CTGCTGGTACATGGCGGTCCGCAGGGCAGTTTCTCGAACAGCTGGTCGTATCGGTGGAATCCGGCGGTGATGGCCTCGCAGGGCTATGCCGCGGTGACGATCGATTTCCACGGCTCGACCGGATACGGCCAGGCGTTCACCGACAGCATCAACAAGGATTGGGGCGGCAAGCCGCTCGAGGATCTGAAGCTCGGCATGGCCGCGCTGCCCGGCATCGACGCCTCGCTCGACACGGCCAATGCCTGCGCGCTCGGTGGCAGCTATGGCGGATACATGATGAACTGGATCGCCGGCCAGTGGCCCGACGGCTTCAAGTGCCTGGTGACGCACGCAGGCGTGTTCGACCTGCGCGCCATGGCGTTCGAGACCGAGGAACTTTGGTTCGACGAATGGGACCATGGCGGCCCCTGGTGGCAGCGCCAGGACGCGGAAAAGTGGAACCCGGTCAATCATGTGACCAAGTGGAAGACGCCGACGCTGGTCATTCATGGTGAAAAGGACTTCCGCATCCCCTATTCGCAATCGCTCGCGGCGTTCACCGCGCTGCAGCGCCAGGGCATCGAATCGAAGCTGCTGATCTTCCCCGACGAGAACCACTGGGTGCTGAAATCGCAGAACGGCGTGCAATGGCACCGCAACGTGTTCGACTGGCTGGCGAAGCACCTGAAGCGGCGCGAGGCGAAATAAGCGCGGCGGGGCTTGGCTTTGGCCCGCATGCGCCCTAGCTTGTAACGACAAGGAGCGTCTTCATGGCCAGCCATCCCCCTCGCGTCCGTCCCAGCGACCTGCCGACCAAGGTCGTCACCGCGCCTGATGGCAGCAAGGTGCGCATGAAGGTGGTTCAGGCGGAAAGCCCGAGCCTGCCCTACGATCTGCTCGCCGCCTTCCGGTCCAATGTCCGCCGCATCAAGGCCGACCAGAAGGCGCAGGCGGCGTCGCGTGAAGACTCCCCGGAAGCCTGAACGCCCCGTCCTGTGGATCGTCGCCGGGCCCAATGGCAGCGGCAAGAGTTCGCTCTACAACCGTACCGACATCGAAGGCTGGGGCGGGTCGGTCTGGATCATCAACCCGGATCTCCTGACCGCCAAGATCATCGAACATGAAGGTTCGCAGACGGAGGTGGCCAATCTCGCCGCCGTCCAGCGGATCGAAGCCTGGCTCGAAGCCTCGATCAACACCTATCAGACCATCGGCGTCGAGACCGTCCTGTCCTCGCCCAAATATCTCCGCCTCGTCGATCTGGCGCACGACAAGGGTTTCATCGTTCGCATGCTCTATGTGGTGCTGAATAGCGTCGAAGCGCAATATGAGCGCGTCGCCATCCGGGTCCGCACCGGCGGGCATGATGTGCCGCGCGACAAGATCGCTGCGCGCCGGACGCGGTCGTTCGAGATGCTCGGCGAGTTTTTCGGCAAGCTGGATGAGCTGTTCATTTTCGACAATTCCGGTGGCGAGCCGGACCTGATCGCTAGCAAGTCGGCAGGCGCGCTGGTCGCACTGCGGACCCTGCCGCCGGATTTGCTCGACGCCCTCAACCGAGCAGAGGTCAGAATCGCTCGCTTTGAAGGCTAACTCGGGGCTTGGATTATTCGGCATTTTGCCGCTAATGCCCTGCCCATGACCGACAAGACCGAACTGCCCAAGACCTTCGACCCCGCCGCGATCGAGGCGAAATGGTATCCGCATTGGGAAGGGACGAACGCGTTCCGGCCCGAGCGGCCCGGTGCCGAGCCTTATACCATCGTCAACCCGCCGCCGAACGTCACCGGATCGCTGCATATCGGCCATGCGCTCGACAACACGCTGCAGGACATCATGATCCGCTATGAGCGGCTGCGCGGCAAGGATGCCTTGTGGGTGGTCGGCACCGACCATGCGGGCATCGCGACGCAGATGGTGGTCGAACGCCAGCTCGAGGCGAAGCAGGACAAGCGCACCAACTACAGCCGCGAGGATTTCGTCCAGAAGGTCTGGGAGTGGAAGGAGGAGAGCGGTGGCGCGATCACCCGCCAGCTGCGCCGCCTGGGCTGTTCGATGGACTGGTCGCGCGAACAATTCACCATGGATCCGCATTTCAGCAAGGCGGTGCTCAAGGTGTTCGTCGACCTGTACAACCAGGGGCTGATCTATCGCGACAAGCGCCTGGTCAACTGGGACCCCAAGCTCAAGACCGCGATCAGCGATCTCGAGGTCGAGACGCGCGAGGTGCAGGGCCATTTCTGGCACTTCCGCTATCCGCTGGCCGATGGCGTCACGCTCGATGACGGACGCGACCATATTGTCGTCGCGACCACCCGGCCCGAGACGATGCTCGCCGATATGGCGGTCGCGGTAAACGGCGCGGACCCGCGCTATGCCAGCGTCATCGGCAAGTATGTCGAGCTGCCGATCACCGGACGCCGCATTCCGATCGTCGCCGACGACCATGCCGATCCCGAGCTCGGTTCGGGTGCGGTGAAGATCACGCCGGGGCATGATTTCAACGATTTCGAGGTCGGGCGGCGCGCAGGCATCGCGGCGAGCGAGATGCTCAACATGTTCGATGCCGAGGCGCGGGTGGTGCAGACCGCCGACGGGCTGATCCCGGCGGAGTTCATCGGCGTGGACCGGTTCGATGCGCGCAAGCTGGTCGTCGAGCGGATGAAGGCGCTCGGCCGTCTCGTCCCGCATGTCGTCACCGCCAAGGACGGCGAAGTCACCGAGCACGACGCCGAACCGCGCACGATCCAGACGCCCTATGGCGACCGCGGCGGCGTGGTCATCGAACCCTGGCTTACCGATCAATGGTATGTCGATGCCAAGACGCTCGCGCAGCCCGCGATCGAGGCGGTGAAGACCGGCGTGATCGAGATCGTGCCCAAGAGCTGGGAAAAGACCTATTTCCACTGGATGGATAATATCCAGCCCTGGTGCGTCTCGCGGCAATTGTGGTGGGGGCACCGGATTCCGGCCTGGGAAGGTCCGCCAGTCGAATGGTTGGATTTCTCCAAAGCGGTGAACGAACGCGGTCACGATCCCAAAGCGCCGTTACCGATGTTTGTTGCGGAAACCGAAGATGAAGCAATCGAACAAGCAAGAGCTTTTTACACCGCCAATGGCAGGCTTGAAGGTAAAGCCCTTTCAGTCATTGCTGATGGTGAGGCTGGTCTGAATCAAGATCATGACCAGGTGACTGTGCGCCTGCGCCGCGATCCCGACGTGCTCGACACCTGGTTCTCCTCCGCACTCTGGCCCTTTGCGACGCTGGGTTGGCCCGATGCCGCCCCAGCTCCGTTTGTCCCGAGCGAAGTCGAGGGACGGCAAGAGAGGGTGGTGCAAGGTCCCTCGACTGCGCTCGGGACAAACGGGGAGGGTGCGCCTGGCACCTCGCTGCTTGCCAAGCATTATCCCAATGACCTGCTGATCTCCGGGTTCGACATCCTGTTCTTCTGGGATGCGCGCATGGCGATGATGGGGACGCATTTCATGGGGCAAGCCCCCTGGAAGCGGCTGTATCTGCACGGGCTGGTCCGCGCCGCCGATGGCGCGAAAATGTCCAAGTCCAAGGGCAATACGGTCGATCCGCTCGGCCTGATCGACAGCTATGGCGCGGATGCGCTGCGCTTCTTCATGGCGGCGATGGAAAGCCAGGGCCGCGACATCAAGATGGATGAGCGGCGCGTCGAGGGCTATCGCAATTTCGCGACCAAGCTGTGGAACGCCTCGCGCTTCTGCCAGGCCAACGGCATCGGCGCGAGTGCATCGGTTGCCGCGCCTGAGGCCACGCTGGCGGTCAACCGCTGGATCATCGGCGAGGTGGTGGAAACGGTCGCCGCGCTCGACAAGGCGCTGGCAGACCTGCGCTTCGATGCCGCAGCGAACGCGATCTATCATTTCGTCTGGGACCAGTTCTGCGACTGGTATCTGGAGCTGATCAAGCCGGTGCTCTCCGCCGAGGGCGACGCGGGCGAAGCCGCCGAAACGCGCGCGGTCGCGGGCTGGGTGCTCGATCAGATTCTGGTGATGCTGCACCCGTTCATGCCCTTCATCACCGAAGAGCTGTGGCACGCGCTGGGCGAGCGGTCGAATGACCTGATCGTCGCGCAATGGCCGGAGCCGCAGGCCGAGGTGGACGCCGGTGCCAAGGCGGAGACCGAATGGCGTATCGATCTGGTCGGCAGCATCCGTTCGGCCAAGAACGAGCTCGGTATCGCGCCGGGTACGCGATTGAAGGCGTTCGTGCAGGATGCCAATGACCAGACCAAAGCCTGGGTCAACGGCTTCTGGACCGGTGCGCAGCGGCTGGCGCGGATCGACTTCGCGCCGCTGGACGAGGCCGCGCCCGAAGGCGCCAATCTGCAGATCGTGGTCAACGAGGCGACGTTCGTGCTGCCGCTCGAAGGTATTATCGACATCGCCGCCGAAAAAGCCCGGCTGAGCAAGGCGCTCGAGGCCGTGTCCAAGGAGGCGAAATCGCTCGAAGGGCGGCTCTCCAACCCGGCGTTCGTCGAAAAGGCCAAGCCCGAAGCGGTGGAAAAGGCGCGCGCCGACCATGCGGAGAAATCCGCCGAGGCCGAGCGGCTGGCAGCGGCGCTCGCGCGGCTGGGCTGAACCTTCCCAAATCCTCCCCCAGCTTGATGGGGCCAGCCTTAATCAAATCCTCCCCCAGCTTGCTGGGGGAGGGGGACCGTTCGCGCAGCGAATGGTGGAGGGGCAGCGGGATCGTGCCCCGATGAATCATCCTGCCCTATCGCTTCCCCTCCACCACCGACCTTCGGTCGGCGGTGGAGGG
>NZ_LSIS01000080.1:0-4004 GCF_001556365.1 Blastomonas sp. CCH1-A6
GCCCGCCAGCATGCCGTCGTCATAGCGCGTCGCGCTGGCCACCGCCTTGACGAAGCCGCCCAGCTTGAACGTGGTGCTGCCGACGCGGAAGCCCTCGGCGGGTGCGGTCGGCTTGGCCTCGAGCGCGGCGACGCGGGTCACCGCTTCCTCGCTGCGCGTCGCCGCCTGGGTGGCAGCGGCGGCCATCTCCGCCTGTGCATTGCGCGCCGCGCTCAGGTCCGCGCGCAGCGCCTGCATTTCGGCCTCGAGCCTGGCCAGCCGTTCTTCCAGCGCCGCCTCGCGCGCGGTCTGGGCCATGGCCAGCTCCGGCGCCATCAGCGCGCTCGCGGCCAGCAGGACCGCCCCCATCGATCGATAACCCCTCGGCATCGCTCTCTCCTCAACCTGCGCCGGGTGCTCCCGGTCGCAGCCTCAGTCTTTGCCGATTGGCCCTCGCCTTCCAGAGAGACCATGGTCGGATATCTACGACCTTCGTCTAATGGCCTGCCCCCCGCCTCCGGGCTTATCATGCCCCCAGCCCTGCGCCCTCAGACGCAGCCCAATGAGGAGAGTGACCATGGCCGACGCCGTCTATCCCGTGCCCGCCGACTGGGCCGCCAACGCGCTGATCACCGCGCCGGCGTACGAAGAGCGCTACCGCAATTCGATCGAGCAGCCCGACGCCTTCTGGCGCGAGGAAGCGCAGCGGATCGACTGGATCAGGCCGTTCACCAGGGTCAGCGAGGCGAGCTTTCACGAGGCCGATTTCGGTATCAGCTGGTTCGCCGACGGCACGCTCAACCTCGCTGCCAACTGCCTCGACCGGCACCTGGCCGAACGCGGCGAGCAGGTCGCGATCCTGTGGGAGCCCGACAGCCCCAACGAGGCGTCGCGCGCGATCACCTATCGCGAATTGCACGAGCAGGTCTGCCGCTTCGCCAACCTGCTCAAGGCACAAGGCGTGCGCAAGGGCGAGCGCGTGACGCTGTACCTGCCGATGGTGCCCGAGGCCGCGGTCGCGATGCTTGCCTGCGCGCGCATCGGCGCGATCCACTCGGTGGTGTTCGCCGGCTTCTCGCCCGAGGCGCTCGCCGGGCGCATCCAGGATTGCGATAGCCGCATCGTCGTCACCGCCGATGAAGGGCTGCGCGGCGGCAAGAAGGTTCCATTGAAGGCCAATGTCGATGCCGCGCTCGGCCATCATTGCGAGGCCGTGGATACCGTCATCGTGCTGAAGCGCACCGGCGCGGACGTGCCGATGACGCCAGGCCGCGACATCGACTGGGCGCTGGGCGTCGCGGGCCAGTCCGCCGATTGCCCGGCAGAGGAAATGGGCGCGGAGGACCCGCTGTTCATCCTCTATACCTCGGGCTCGACCGGCAAGCCCAAGGGCGTGCTGCACACCACCGGCGGCTACAGCGTCTGGGCCTCGATGACCTTCCAATATGTCTTCGACTATCGCCCCGGCCAGATCTACTGGTGCGCCGCCGATGTCGGCTGGGTCACCGGGCACAGCTATGTCGTCTATGCGCCGCTGATGAACGGCGCGACCACGGTGATGTTCGAGGGCGTGCCGACCTGGCCCGATCCCTCGCGCTTCTGGCAGATCGTCGACAAGTTCGGCGTCGAGATCTTCTACGGCGCACCCACTGCCCTTCGCGCGCTGATGCGCGAGGGCGACGACTGGGTCACGAAGACCAGCCGCAAGTCGCTGCGCCTGCTCGGCTCGGTCGGCGAGCCGATCAATCCCGAGGCCTGGGAATGGTATCACCGCGTCGTCGGCGAGGGCCGTTGCCCGATCGTCGACACCTGGTGGCAGACCGAGACGGGCGCGTGCATGATGACCCCGCTGCCCGGCGCGCATGCGCTCAAGCCCGGTTCGGCCGCCAAGCCGATGTTCGGGGTGAAGCCGCTGCTGCTCGACAATGAGGGCCAGGTCATCGAGGGCGCGGGCGAAGGCTGTCTGGTCATCGACCGCAGCTGGCCCGGCCAGATGCGGACCGTCTGGGGCGATCACGAGCGCTTCTTCCAGACCTATTTCACCACCTTCAAGGGCCTGTATTTCACCGGCGACGGCTGCCGGCGCGACGAGGACGGCTATTACTGGATCACCGGACGCATCGACGACGTCATCAACGTCTCGGGCCATCGCATGGGCACCGCAGAGGTCGAGAGCGCGCTGGTCGCGCATCCCAAGGTGGCCGAGGCCGCGGTGGTCGGCATGCCGCACGCGGTCAAGGGCCAGGGCATCTATGCGTTTGTCACCACCAATGTCGAGGTCGAGCCCGACGAGCAACTGCGCCGCGATCTGGTGCAATGGGTGCGTCGCGAGATCGGGCCGATCGCGACGCCCGACATCATCCAGTTCACCCCCGCCCTGCCCAAGACCCGCTCGGGCAAGATCATGCGCCGCATCCTGCGCAAGATCGGCGAGAACGACCTGTCGAACCTCGGCGATATCTCGACGCTTGCCGATCCGCAGGTTGTCGAGCATCTTGTCGCGGGCAGACCGCAAATGGCAGATGCGACATAGAAACGATCCTGATCGCGGATGACCACCCGCTGTTCCGCCAGGCGCTGATCCTGGCGGTCAGCCGGGTCGCTCCGCAGGCGCAGATTCTGGAGACCGGAACGCTGGCCGCAGCGGCCGCCGCCGCCAGCACCGTGCAGGGCCTGCGTCTGATCCTGCTCGACCTCAAGATGCCCGGCGCGATGGGCTATTCGGGAATCGCCATGCTCCATGCCGAGCGACCCGAGGTGCCGATCCTGGTCGTCTCCAGCGCGGAAGGCGCGGCGGTGGCGGAAGAGGCGCGACAGCTCGGCGCGGTCGGCTTCCTCTCCAAGGACAGCGATCTCGGTACGATCGAGGCCGCGATCGCCCGCGCACTGGGCGGCCGCGCACCTGCTGCTGCCGCATCGAACGCGCCGGAACCACTGCCGCAGGACGTCGCGGGCCTCACCCCCACCCAGCTGCGCGTGCTGCGCGAGGTGATCGACGGCAAGCTCAACAAGCAGATCGCGCACGACCTCGCGATGAGCGAGGCGACGGTCAAGGCGCACATGACCACGATCATGCGCAAGCTGGGCGTGCAGAACCGCACCCAGGCCGCACTGGTCGCCCGCTCGCTAGGGCTCGACCTCAAGCACTAGGCGGGTTCGCGCGCGCCTGCAGCGACATTGGCGAGGAAACCGCCGATCAGCTCCGCCCCCGCCGGCTTGGCGATCAGCACCACGCCCATGCTCGCTGCGCGCCGTGCCAGCGCGGGCGAACCCTGCGCGGTGACGAGCGCAGCAGGCAGGCCCGGATGCTTCTCGCGCAGCGCCGCGATCAGCGCGAGCCCGTCGATCGATGCGCCGAGCTGATAGTCGACCAGCGCCGCATCGAACGGCCCCGGCTCGGCCAAAGCTGCCTCCGGACCATCAGCCCCGTGCGGATCGTGTCCCAGCAGGGCGAGCAGGCTGGTGGTGCCCTCGACGATCAGCGGATCGTTGTCGATCACCAGCACCTTGAGCGCGCGATCGGGCCAGATGGCGGGCGCGGGGCGAGCCCCGATCTTCGGCGCTTCGCCCCCTCCGGCGGCGGGCAGCGACAGGCTGAACCGGCTGCCCCTGCCCGGCACCGACTTCACCTCGATTACCCCGCCGAGCAGCCGTGCGATCCGCTCGGACAGCGCAAGACCCAGCCCCAGCCCCTCGGCCTCGACCGTGCCAAGCCGGGTGAATTCGGCGAAGATCGCCTCGATCTGGTCTTCGGCAATGCCGACCCCGGTATCGATGATGTCGATGCGGATGCGGCTGCCGCGTCGCCGCGTGCCGACCAGAACCCCGCCTTCGGGCGTGTAGCGCAGCGCGTTGGACAGGAAGTTCTGCAGGATCGAGCGCAGCAGCCCCGGATCGGTATGGACATGCCCGAAGAGCGCGCCGGTGCGCAGCGAAAGCACCTTGTCCTCGGCCATCGGCGCGAAGCTTTCGACCAGATCGGTGAGGAACGGTTGCAGCGCCACCGGCTCGGGGCTCGGCTCCAC
>NZ_LSIS01000081.1:0-849 GCF_001556365.1 Blastomonas sp. CCH1-A6
CCTCTGCCGACAAGGCCCTGATATGCCGTACCGAGGCGACATGATCGCGCAGGCGGTCGTCATGCGTGACGATCAGCAGACTGGCCCCGGCCTCGGCTGCGCATTCGCGCAGCAGCGCCGCCACCTTTTCCATATTGGCATGGTCGAGCGCGGACGTCGGTTCGTCCGCGATGATCAGATCGGGCCGACCGATCAGCGCGCGCGCAATCGCGGCACGCTGCGCCTCGCCCTGGCTCAGCTGGCGCGGGTGGGCATGTGCGCGATGTGCCAGACCCAGCCGCTCGATCAGCATCGGCACACGCTCGGCTTCGGTCGCGTGCCCGCTGAGCCGCTGAGCCAGCCGCAGATTGGCGGTAAGATCGAGTGCCGAGACGAGCTTCAGCGTCTGGAAGACCAGTCCGATGCGTCGGCGGCGCAGGTCGTCGCGCTGGCTGGAGCCGATGCCGGTCATGCTTTCGCCAGCGATGGAGATCGTACCCGCATCCGGGCTCAGCAGCCCGCAGATAAGATTGACCAGCGTAGACTTTCCGCTGCCCGAGGCGCCGATCAGCAGGCTCTGTTCGCCTGCCGCCATGTCGAAGCTGAAATCATCGAGTATCTGTCGCCCTCCGTAACGGAAGGCGAGATTGCGGATCGTGAGGCTCATGATCGCAGCGGTGCCGTCAATCCTTGGTCGCTGTGAATCGCTGTGACTGCGCGGCGGCAGCGTCAGCCGACACGGGAGTGAAGTCCTGTTGCGACGCGGCCGAGCGGGACGCATCGGCGCTCGCCTGCTCCTTCTGATCGGTGGACGATGGGCTCTGCGCCTGCTGCTGCGGCTTGGCTTGCGACGCCTGCTGATCGGCGGGG
>NZ_LSIS01000082.1:0-515 GCF_001556365.1 Blastomonas sp. CCH1-A6
CATGTGCGGCATTGCAGGCATCTTTCACCTCGAAACCGCCAAGCCGGTCGATCCGGCGCGTATCCGGCTGATGACCGATGCGATGCTGCACCGGGGTCCGGACGGCAATGGCTGCTGGACCGCGCCGGGCGTGGGGTTGGGCCATTTGCGGCTGTCGATCATCGACCTTGCGGGCAGCGCGCAGCCGATGGCGAGCGCCGACGAGGCCGATGTGCTGACCTTCAACGGCGAGATCTACAATTTCCAGGAGGTTCGCGCCGAGCTGAGCGCACTCGGCCACGTCTTCCGCACCACGGGCGATACCGAGGTGATCCTGGCAGCCTGGCGGCAATGGGGCGTGGATTGCCTCGACCGGCTCAACGGCATGTTCGCTTTCGCGATCTTCGACCAGCGCCACCAGCGGCTGTTCATGGCGCGCGACCGGCTGGGCGTGAAGCCGCTGCATTATGCGAGCCTGCCCGATGGCAGCGTGATTTTCGCCTCGGAGCTCAAGGGCCTGCTCGCGCATCCGGCGC
>NZ_LSIS01000083.1:0-4599 GCF_001556365.1 Blastomonas sp. CCH1-A6
AGGGGTGACTACACGAAAGTGACGTATCTGCACGCTAAGGGCGAACAAATCCGGTACGATGCCAGCAGATGCTATTCGCAGGCTTTCCTGCCCCTTTTATGTGGTGCCGCCCTACGGGCGCCGATATGGGAGGGCGGCAATCCGATTGACCAACGATCGAGGTAGAACCCTGCTCGCCAAATATGTGAGCTGGTTGCCCATCCCCGGTATGGCGAAGGATTGCCGATAAACCAGAGCGTGGACTGCATGGGCCGCGCACCGGTCAACGTCCATCGAACCCAACCTCCCCCACTTCAAATCGCTGAGGGCAGCCATGTCTGTGTCGATTCCACCGGGTGCAAAAGACCCAACACTCACTCCCGTCCCGGCAAGCTCCACGGAAAGCGCTCGCATGAGGGTGCTCACATAGGCTTTCGACGCGCCGTAGACCGCTTGGAAGGGCACGGATGTTTCGCCCGCCAGGCTCGACACGGCGATTACTGAGGATTCAAACGGCTGCTCCCTGAAAATCGCAATCAGGCGAGCCAGCAAATCCGTGAAACCGAGTATGTTTGTTTCAATTACCTCGGCATAAGTGTCGGCACGGCCTGCATCAAATGAACCAACGCTCGTCATTCCGGCAACCAACAAAGCGGCTGTTACTTGCAATTCTGCAACCTTAGCCGCGATTTTCTCCCTGCCCTCGATTTCACGTTGATCAGCCACTATAATCTCGCACGGCACATTGAACCGCTCGTCAATTTCGGTCTGTAGCTCCCGCAAGTTGTCGAGCCTTCGTCCAACAATCAGGGGCTTGGCCTGGTACGATGCCGCCAAGCGGAGGGCGGACGCTCTGCCCAAACCGGTCGAAGCCCCTGTGACCAGCACCCACGAGTTCTTGATCGCCAGCGGTTTCACGCGTTTTCCAGAGCCTTGTATAGGGCGGTTTTGCCGATCTTGAGCCGGGCCGCCGCCTCACGAACAGTGAGGCCCGCTGCGATATGCGCCCGCGCTTTACGTAGTTTGTCGGGGGTAACGACAGGCCGGCGACCACCCTTGTTGCCCCGCTCGCGTGCGGCCTTGAGGCCGGCATGAGTGCGTTCACGGATCAGGTCACGCTCGAATTGGGCCAGCGAGCCGAAGATGTTGAACACCAGCATGCCGCCCGAAGTGGTGGTGTCGATATTCTCGGTGAGTGAGCGGAACCCGATGCCGCGCGCCGCAAGCTCGCCGACCTTCTCGATCAGGTGGCTCATCGAGCGGCCGAGGCGGTCGAGTTTCCAGACCACCAGCGTGTCGCCGGGGCGCAAATAGGCGAGCGCTTCGGTTAGGCCAGGCCGATCGGCTTTTGCCCCGGATGCGTGATCGTCGAATATACGGTCGCACCCGGCAGTGTTCAGCGCGTCAAGCTGGAGCGACAGCTTCTGGTCTGCGGTCGAGACGCGCGCATAGCCGATCAGCGCCACATGATGCCCGATCCTGTCCGTTTTCCCGTCATTATGCGATCTTGTCCGAATCGCCGTTACAGGTCCAGAGTTAACGGACATATTCCTGTTGGCCGCCAGAGGACCGTCTGACGGACACGCAAAGCGAAGGAGATGATGCTTGGCGAGACGGCGACTGGTGAGCCTGGAAATCTGGGCGAGGCATTATGGCGCGCCGCTCGATGAGCGCGAGATCGCGCGTCATTATACGCTGACCAGCGACGACCTGGAAATTGTCGGCCGCCGTCGCGGCGATGCCACCCGGCTCGGCTATGCGATGCTCATGCTATATATGAGATGGCCTGGCCGTGCGCTGGAAGCGGGCGAAGTCCCGCCCGCTCCTGTGCTCGCCTATGTGGCGCAGCAACTCGGCGTCGCGCCGGCAGCCTTCGCGGATTATGCCCATCGGGACCAGACCCGTCGCGAGCATCTCGTCGAAATCCGACGATCGCACGGGTTCAGGATTTTTGACCGCAACGCTTTCCGTGAAGTTGTCGCCTTCTCGGTCCCAATCGCGCAGACCATCATACACCCCGGCCAGATGGCAGACGTCATCGTCGATGAACTCCGGCGCCTGCAGATCCTCCTGCCTTCTCCGTCGATTCTCGAAGCGGTGCTGCGGCGGGCGCGCCAGCAAGCCGAACAGCTTACCTATGAAGTGCTCACGAATGGCCTGCTGCCTGACACCCTTCAGGGCCTGGACGATTTGCTGGCCCGACGACCGGGGCAGGTCGCGACATGGCTATCCTGGATGCGCAATGCGCCACAATCGCCGGCAGCGCGCAACATCCTGCGCCTGATCGAACGGCTCGCCTATATCCGCGCGCTGGGCCTCGATCGCGCCCGTGCCGACATGATCCCGGCTTTGACTTTTGACAGGCTGGCGGACGAAGGCAGCCGCATCACACCCCAGCACCTTGGCGAACTCAATGCCCTGCGCCGCCATGCGACGCTGGCGGCAACCGGCATCCGGCTTGAGGAAAGCCTGACCGACGCCACCCTGACGATGTTCGACAAGCTGTTGGGCAGCATGGCGCGCCGCGCCGAGAACCGGACCCGCGACAAAGCCCTCAAGACGGTGCGCGAGTTGCAAGGCCACCTCCGGACGCTCACGGGGTCTTGCCGCCTCCTCATCGACGCGCGCAGCAAGGGCGTGGATTCTCTGGCGCAGATCGAGGCGCTGGACTGGCAGCACTTCGCCGTGGCCGTCGAGCAGGCCGAAGTGCTCGGGCGACCGGAAACCGTCGATCGCACCGCCGAATTGATCGAGCGGCATCGGACGGTGAAGCTCTTTGTCGGCGCTTTTCTCAACGCCTTCGAGTTTCGCGGCGCCGGCGCGGTTCAGGGGCTCCTGTCAGCGCTGGCCATCATCGCGGAGCTATATCGGACCGGCAAACGGCGCTTGCCTGATCGCGTGCCGCTACGCTTTGTGCCGCCCGCATGGCGCCCGTTCGTCCTGCGGGATGGCATCGTTGATCGTGCCGCTTATGAACTATGCGCCTTGTCGCAACTACGCGAGCGGTTGCGAGCCGGGGATATATGGGTCGCGGGAAGCCGGCAGTTTCGCGATTTCGACAGCTATCTCATACCGCCGGCGACCTTTGCGGCGCTGCGCGAGAAGGGGCCGTTGCCGCTCGCCATCGAAACGGATTTCGAGCGCCATATCGAGGAACGGCGCACCAGGCTCGACACGGCGATCGAGCAGGTAACGGTCCTTGCACGGCAAGGGGAGCTGCCCCAGGTTAAGCTTGACGAAAACGGTCTCATCATCTCGCCGCTGAAGGCGGCAACACCGCCCGCCACCGAGATTGCCCGTCGCGCCGCCTATGATCGACTGCCGCGCGTGAAGATCACCGATCTTCTGCTGGAGGTCGATGCCTGGACCGGGTTCAGCGAATGCTTCATCCATCGTCGTTCGGGCCGGGAAGCCGACGATCGCAATGCGCTGCTCACGGTCATCCTCGCCGATGGCATCAATCTCGGCCTCACACGCATGGCGGAAACCTGCCGGGGCGCAAGTCTGCGTCAGCTCGCCCATCTTCACGACTGGCACATCAGCGAAGCCGCCTATGGCGAAGCGTTGGGAAGGCTGATCGACGCCCATCGCGCCATGCCGCTCGCCGCGCTGTGGGGAGACGGCACCACTTCGTCGAGCGACGGACAGCAATTTCATGCCGGGGGCCGTGGGGCCGCGATCGGCGACATCAACGCGCGCAGCGGCAACGAACCAGGCGTTGCCTTCTACACCCATGTCTCGGATCGATATGACCCCTTCGCAAGTCGGGTGATCGCGGCGACCGCTGGCGAAGCGCCCTATGTGCTGGATGGCTTGCTGTATCACCAGACCGGCCTGACGATCGAGGAGCACTACACCGATACGGGCGGGGCATCGGACCATGTGTTCGGCCTCATGCCCTTCTTCGGCTACCGCTTCGCGCCGCGCCTGCGCGACATCAAGGAGCGTCGTTTACACCTCCTTCCCGGCCAAGAATCCGGCCCCTTGCTTGCCGGCATGACGGCCGAACCGATCGCATTGGGTCATGTCGCGGCGCATTGGGACGAACTGCTGCGGTTCGCCACGTCGATCCGCACCGGCACCGTCACTGCTTCGGCAATGCTGCGCCGCTTGTCCGCCTATCCGCGACAGAACGGACTGGCCCTCGCACTACGCGAGCTGGGCCGCCTCGAACGCTCCATTTTCATGCTCGACTGGCTGCGCGACATCGACCTGCGCCGGCGCACCCAGGCGGGCCTCAACAAAGGCGAAGCCCGCAACGCGCTCGCCCGCGCGCTCTTCTTCAACCAGCTCGGCGAACTGCGCGATCGTCGGTTCGAGAACCAGACCTATCGCGCCTCCGGCCTCAACCTGCTCGTCGCCGCCATCATCTTGTGGAACACTCGCTATCTCGAAATGGCGCTGGCGGACATCGGCACAGCCGACGAAATCGCACGCCACATCGCGCCATTGGGCTGGGAGCATATCTCGCTGACCGGTGACTATAGCTGGAATGTTGAAGATCAACCCGATCCGGACGCCTTGCGACCGCTGCGCGCCGTCAACTCCCTACTTGCCGCGTGACGTTCGCTATCCGTTCGCCCTTTCCGTGCAGATACGTCACTTTCGTGTAGTCACCCC
>NZ_LSIS01000084.1:0-17379 GCF_001556365.1 Blastomonas sp. CCH1-A6
TCCGCCCGGTCAGGCACATGTCCATGGTCTTGGCCTTGCCGATGGCGCGCGCCATGCGCTGCGATCCGCCCATGCCGGGGGTCACGGCGAGCTTGATCTCGGGCTGGCCGAACTTGGCATTGTCAGCCGCGATGATGAAATCGCACATCATGGCAAGTTCGCAGCCGCCGCCCAGCGCATAGCCGGCGACCGCCGCAATCACCGGCTTGCGGGTCGCGGTGACGCGATCATACCCAGCGAAGAAGTTGCTGCCGTACATGTCGGCAAAGCTCTGGGTCGACATCTCCTTGATGTCGGCACCGGCGGCAAAGGCCTTTTCGCTGCCGGTAAGGACTGCGCAGCCCTGCGACGGATCGGCATCGAACGCGCCCAGCGCCGCGATCAGATCGGCGAGCACCTGGCTGTTCAGCGCATTGAGCGCCTGCGGACGGTTGAGCGTGATCAGCGTGACGGCACCGCGCTGTTCGACGAGAAGCGTTTCGTAGGTCATCGGGCAATCTCCAGGGGGGTCCAGGCCTGATCCTCAGGCAGCGGCGCAAAGATGGTGTCGAGCAGCGCGTCGGTGACACCTTCGGCGGTGTCGGGGTTCCAGCGCGGCGCATTGTCCTTCTCGATGATCAGCGCGCGCACGCCCTCGATGAAGTCGTGCATCTGCACCACGCGCGCGCCGATCGCATATTCCTGGCGCATTTCAGCAGCAAAGTCAGCCATTTGCGCGCCTTCCTTGAGCTGACGCAACGCCACCTTGCAGGTCTGGGGCGACTTGGTCGAGAGCGTCTTCAGTTCCTTCGCACTCCAGTCCGATCCATCGGCTTCGAGCGCGGCGAGAATGTCCTCGTAGCGATCCGAGGCAAACAGCTGGTCGATCTGCTCGCGATTGCCCAGGATGCGCGCCTCGGGTGGGGCGACCGACAGATCGGAAAGAATGGCGTCCACATCCTGCGGCGCGGCGGCGATGCGCTGTTTCGCTTCGGCGAGCTTTTCGGCAGGCAGATAATGTGTCGCCAGACCCAGCGCATGGCATTCGGCGCCATCGAGCCGTGCTCCGGTGAGCGCGAGAAATTGTCCCACCCGGCCCGGCAGGCGCGAGAGGAACCAGCCGCCGCCCACATCGGGGAACAGGCCTATCCCCGTCTCCGGCATCGCAAAGCGCGTGTTCTCGGTCGCGATGCGATAGCGCGAGGGCATGGCAAGGCCGACGCCGCCGCCCATGGTGATGCCGTCCATGAAGGCGATCACCGGCTTGGGATAGACGAACAGCAGGTGGTTGAGGCGATATTCGACGAAGAAGAACTCGCGCGCCTCTGTGCCATCGGCCGCGCCGCTGGTCGCGAGCATGCGGATGTCTCCGCCCGCGCAGAAGCCGCGCCCTTCGGCATGATCGATCATCACCGCATCGATCGCCGGATCGGTCATCCAGCCGACAAGCGCTTCGGTCATCGCCTGGCACATCGGTGTGGTCAGCGCGTGGATGGCACCAGGGCGGTTGAGGCTGATGACGCCGGTGCGTCCCTCGATACGGGTGAGAATATCGCTGGTCATGGCAGTTCCCTTACTGGCGCAGCATCTCGCGCGCGACGATCATCCGCATCACCTGGTTGGTGCCTTCGAGGATCGAGTGCACGCGCAGATCACGCCAGAAGCGCTCGATCGGATAGTCCTGCAAATAGCCATATCCACCAAAGAGTTGCAAAGCATCGTTGACAATCTTCGAACCGCTGTCGGTGCTCAGACGCTTGGCCATCGCGGCGAACTTGGTCTTGTCGGGGGCGTTGGCGGTCACCTTGGCGGCGGCGAGATAGAGCAGCGCGCGCGCCGCCTCGAGATCGGTCGCCATGTCGGCGAGCATGAACTGGGTGTTCTGGAAATCGTTGATCCGCTTGCCGAACTGCTTGCGGTCATTGGTATAGGCGATTGCCTCGTCGAGGCAGCGCTGCGCCCCGCCCAGCGAGCACGCACCGATGTTCAGGCGGCCGCCGTCCAGACCCATCATCGCGAAACGAAAGCCATCGCCTTCGGCTCCGACCCGGTTGGCCACGGGAATGCGCGCATCCTCGAAGATTACCTGCGCGGTGGGCTGGCTGTGCCATCCCAGCTTCTTCTCGTTCGCGCCGAAGCTGACACCGGGCGTGTCCTTGTCGATCACCAGGCAACTGATCCCCTTGGGACCATCCTCGCCGGTGCGGACCATGGTGACATAGACGTCGTTCGCGCCCGCGCCGCTGATGAACTGCTTGGAGCCGTTGAGCACATAATGGTCGCCATCGCGCACCGCCTTGGTCTTGAGCGCGGCAGCGTCCGATCCCGATCCCGGCTCGGTCAGGCAATAGCTGGCGATCTTATCCATCGTGACGAGGTCGGGCAGATAGCGCGCCTTGAGCTCGTCCGAACCGAAGCTGTCGATCATCCAGGCGGCCATGTTGTGGATCGAGATGAACGCACTGGTCGAGGGGCAGCCATAGGCCATCGCCTCCATGATCAATGCTGCCTCGAGCCGCCCCAGGCCGATACCGCCGCTTTCCTCGCTGACATAGATCGCAGCGAAACCAAGATCCGCCGCCTCCTTGATGGTGTCGCGCGGGAAGATATGCTTCTCGTCCCATTCGGCGGCAAAGGGCGTGATACGGTCGGCGGTGAACTTGCGTGCCGCTTCCTGGATGGCAAGCTGGTCTTCGGTGAGCTCGAACTGGTCGGTCATGGTCATCCTGTGGCCTGTTGCGGGGAATGCCGCTTTTGATCTGGCGATTAATCCAACCGGGTGGCTTTGGCCAGAGTGCAGGCCCCTGTCCTTTTGGGCCAAGGTGATGCGAAAATGCAGGAAACTTGGCGCTTGGTCGCGATAATGCGGCGAAACTGCGCATTGCCGGGATGACGCGCGCGCTTGCTGCTGTTAGCAGGGCTGCGATGGACCTGCCCGAACCGACTCCTGCCCCTGGTGAGCACCGGAACCAGGCGCTTTCTGCCATCGTCATCCGGTTGTTCGCCGCCATTTCGATCACCGCGATGTTCGCCTGCGTCAAGCTCGCCTCCGACCGCGGGGTGCATGTGCTGGAGAGCGTGTTCTATCGCCAGCTGGCCGGAATCATCGTGCTGATCCCGATTGCGCTGGCGGGGCCCGGGCTCGCTGCGCTGCGTACGGATCGTCCCTGGGCGCATGTCAGCCGGATGGTTATCGGCATGGTTGCGATGTCGCTGAACTTTCTGTCCTTCGCGCTGCTGCCGATTGCCGAAGCGACCGCCATCGGCTTCATGGTGCCAATTGTCGCCACCTTGCTTTCGATCGTGCTGCTGAAAGAAGCAGTCGGAGTACACCGCTGGAGTGCGATTGCAGCCGGGCTCGCGGGCGTGCTGATCGTGGTGCAGCCTGGCGACGGGCACATTCCGATGCTCGGTGCGATCGTGTCCTTGGCCGGCGTGGCGGTGACGGCCTTTGTCAGCATCATCATCCGCAAGCTCGGAGAGACCGAGAATCCGATCACGACGATGTTCTGGTTCTCGCTGAGCTCCATGGTGCCACTGGGCATTGCCATGCTGTTCGTCGGCCAGATGCACGACGCGCACACCTGGGGCATCATCGCGCTGATGGGGCTGTTCGGGGCCTTTGCACAGCTGGGCATCACCTGGTCGCTGCGCCTCGCACCGGTATCGGTGGTGCTGCCGATGGACTATTCCAGCCTCATCTGGGCGGCGCTGTTCGGCTATCTCATCTGGGACAAATGGCCGGTGCCCGCGACCTGGATCGGGGCACCGCTCATCATCGGCTCCGGCATGTACATCGCGCTGCGCGAGAACCGGCTGGCGAAGCTGCGCGATCAGGCGACCGCGCGCTCCTGACCCTCCCAATATGGCGCGCGCAATTCGCGCCGCAGGATCTTGCCCGTGGCATTGCGCGGCATTTCCGGAATGACATCCACGCTCTTGGGAGCCTTGAACGGTGCGATCCGCTCGCGGGCCCAGGCGATGACCGATGCCGGATCGACCTCGTGCCCCGGCTCGGCACGACCACGGCCTTGACCGCCTCACCCCACTTCTCGTCGGGAATGCCGATCACCGCGACCTCGAGCACATCGGGATGCCCGAAGATCGCGTTCTCGACCTCGGCGGGATAAACGTTCTCGCCGCCGGAGATGATCATGTCCTTTACCCGGTCCTGGATATAAACATAGCCGTCGTCGTCCATATAGGCGGCATCGCCCGTGCGCAGCCAGCCATCGCCATCGACCGTCTCGCGCGTCTTGGCCTCGTTGCGCCAGTAACCGGTCATGTTGAGCGGTGAGCGGGTGGCGATCTCGCCGATCGTGCCGTTGGGCACGGGGTTGCCCGCCGCATCGATGATCCGGATTTCCACGCCGGGAAGCGCCTTGCCGGCCGACCGCATCCGCTGGTTGCCATTAGGGTCATGGTCCTCCGGCGGCAGCGCGCAGAAGGTGCCGGTGGTTTCGGTCATGCCGTACTGCTGGCAGAATTCTGCGCCCATCACGTGCATGCACTGGCGCAGCAGTTCGAGCGGGATCGGCGCGGCACCATACATGACGAGCTTGAGCCGCGACCAGTCGGTCGTCGCGGCACGCGGGTGGTTGACCACCATCTGCAGCGCGGTCGGCACCAGGAACATGTGCGTGACGCCATCCGCGACGCAATCGAGCACCGCATCGGGCGAGAATTCGGCGCGGATGACCGCGCGGCAGCCATTGTAGAAGGCGATCGTGCCGACTCCCGATCCGGCAATATGCGCAACGGGCATGATGACCAGCATCGAATCCTCGGCACTCACCTTGTACCAGTCGACATCCGAAGCCTCGATGATCGGTCGTAGCGCAAACATGTTGCGATTGCACAGCACCGCGCCCTTGGGGTGACCGGTGGTGCCCGAGGTGTAGAGCTGCAGCACGCCGCGCTCGGGATCGACTTGCGGCAGCGCAGCATCGCCCTGTTCCGCGGCCCAGATGTCGAGCGATTGCAGGCCCGAGGCGTCTCCCTCGGCATCGATCAGCAGTGTCTTCAGGCTGTCCAGCCCCTCGGCCGCCGCCCTGGCGGTCTCGGCGGAAAAGGGCTGGCAGACCAGCAGCGCCGCTTCGGTATCGGACAGGATATAGCGCACTTCGGGCACCGCGAGCCGCCAGCCCACCGGCACCATCGCGAGGCCGGCGCGGCTCGCAGCGATCAGCAGCGTGAAATACAGGCTGGCGTTCTTGCCCAGCCAGGCGATGCGGTTGCCGGGCGCCAGGCCGGAAGCGACAAAGGCGCGGGCATAGCGATCGGCCATCTGGTCGAGCTCGCGATAGCTGATGCGGGTGATCCCATCGTCCATGGCGATGGCGTCGGGGCGCTCTTCGGCCCAGTAGCGGATGGTGGAACCCAAGTCGGTACGCGCATTGGTGGCGGTAGCCAGCATCTCTCTCTCCCACAGGTTCGGCAGTTGGGCGGACCTTTGCGGCCCTGCCCTCGCCCGCACAGGCTAGGCAGAAAGACTATGGCTTGACAATAGATTTGCGTCAGGCGCGCCGATAGACGAGCGACAGGTTGTTCGCGGGCATCTCGATCAACCCGGTACGAACGATGCCACATTCGGCAGCGGCTGCGTCAACATCAGCAACATCACGCAGCCCCCAGGCCGGATTGCGTGCCTTGAGCGATGCGTCAAAGGCCATGTTGCTCTCCGCCGTCATGACGTCATGACGCACGAACGGTCCGTAGAGATAGAGCGGCGCGCCGGCTGGCAGCAGGGAGGCGGTGTGGCGCAAGAGTGCCAGCGTCGCGCTCCACGGGCTGATATGCACCATGTTGATGCACAGGATCGCATCGGCATGCCGGACGGGCCAGGCTTCCTGCTCGACATCGATCAGCACCGGAGGCAGTACATTGGCTGTGCCGGTCTCTGCCGTCCAGGCGGCGATCGAATGCAGAGCGGCAGGCTCGCAATCGCTCGGCTGCCATTGCAGATGCGGAAATGCCTGTGCGAAATGCACGACATGTTCTCCGCTGCCGCTGGCAATCTCGAGCACCATGCCGCTGTCGGGGAGGATGTCGCGCAGCACCTGCGCGATGACTTGACGGTTGCGCAGCGTCGCGGGAGCATGGCGGCGGGCTTCGGTGCCCGCCTCGTTGATCAGCCAGGGCTTGGGTTCGGTCATCATGGCATCATGGCGCGAAGCGAGGCTATCGGCAATCGTTTGGCTTGCGTCGGCCAAGGTGAGGCTCCAGTTTGAGCAACATGGACGACGAACCACCCCAATTGCCGCGCATCGACCCCAGCATCGCGCCATCGGTGGGTTTTCCGCCGCCGCTGGTGTTCCTCGGTTTCCTGATGCTCGGCCTTCTGCTCGACGACGTCATGAGCCTGCCGCCCATTCCGATGGGCCGCGCGATGGAATGGCCGGGCTTTGGCCTGATGATGGCGGGGATCGGGCTGATCATCGTCTCATTGGGCATGTTCAGCGCCTATGGCGAGGATCCGCAGCCCTGGACGCCGAGCCAGGCCATCATCGCGCGCGGACCCTATCGGCACAGCCGCAACCCGATGTACCTGGGCATGCTGATGATCCAGCTGGGCTACGCGCTGTGGGAGGCCAGTATGGGCGTGCTGGCCTTCGTCCCATTCGCGTTCATTGCGATCGACCGGGCGGTGATCGCCAAGGAAGAGAGTTACTTGCGCCGCAAATTTGGCAAGGCGTTCGAGGATTATTGCGCGCGCGTGCGCCGCTGGATCTGACGAAAAAGCCCGCCCGGTGCAGAACCGGGCGGGCAGTCCGAAGGGATCACTCCGCAGCTTCGGCCTGTTCGACCACCGGCTCGGTCCAGACCAGTACCGGTTTGCGCGCGGCCTGGGTCTCGTCTAGGCGGCGACGCGGCGCAAAGTGCGGCGCGCTGTGCAGCGAGGGATCGCCCTGCTTGGCGCGCAGGGCCACCGAACGCAGCGCGCCGATGAACTGGTCGAGCGCCGCCTTGCTTTCCGTCTCGGTCGGTTCGACGAGCATCGCGCCGTGCACCACCAGCGGGAAATAGACCGTCATCGGGTGGAAACCCTCGTCGATCAGACCCTTGGCGATGTCAAGCGTCGAGAAGCCCTCGGCGAGGCCATTGTCCGAGAATAGGGCCTCGTGCATGCAGGGTCCGGCATTCGCGAACGGCGCGTCGAGCACGTCCTCGAGCGAACGCAGCACGTAATTGGCGTTGAGCACCGCATCCTCGGCGACCTGGAGCAGTCCGTCGGCACCATGGCTGAGGATGTAGGTCAGTGCGCGGCTGAACATGCCCATCTGGCCATGGAAGGCGACCATGCGACCGAAGCTGGAGGCGTGATGGTCCTCCATGCTCTCTTCCTCGATCAGCGCCAGCTTGCCGTCCTCGGTGCGTTCGACGAACGGAAGCGGCGCAAACGGCGCGAGCGCTTCGGAGAACACCACCGGGCCCGAGCCGGGGCCGCCGCCGCCATGCGGGGTGGAGAAGGTCTTGTGCAGGTTGATGTGCATCGCATCGACGCCCAGATCGCCCGGACGCACCTTGCCGACAACCGCGTTGAAGTTTGCGCCGTCGCAATAGACGAAGCCGCCCGCCTCATGCACTGCGTCCGAGATGTTCTTGAGATCGCGCTCGAACAGGCCGCAGGTATTGGGGTTGGTGATCATCACGCCTGCGACATCGGGTCCGAGCCGGGCCTTCAGCGCATCGACATCGACACGGCCATCGGGCTTGGCCGGAATGTCCTCGACCTGATAGCCGACGAACGCCGCGGTCGCCGGGTTGGTGCCGTGCGCGCTCTCGGGGACCAGGATGACCGAACGCTTGTCGCCGCGCGCTTCGAGCGCCGAACGGATCGCGAGGATGCCGCACAGCTCGCCATGCGCGCCCGCCTTGGGTGACATCGCGACGCCGGCCATGCCGGTCAGCTTGACGAGCCATTCGCCCAGCTCGTCGATGACCGCCAGCGCGCCCTGAACGGTCTGGATCGGCTGCAGCGGATGGATGTCGGCAAAGCCCGGAAGCCGCGCCATCTTCTCGTTGAGACGGGGGTTGTGCTTCATCGTGCACGATCCCAGCGGAAACAGGCCAAGGTCGATGGCATAGTTCTGGCGGCTGAGGCGCGTGTAGTGCCGCACCGTTTCCTGCTCGGACAGACCCGGCAGACCGATGGCGGCCTTGCGCTCAAGTCCGCCAAGCCGCGAGACGGCCTTCGGAGCTGCGGGCAGGTCGACGCCGGTGCGGGTCGAATCGCCGATCTCGAAGATCAGCGCTTCCTCGAGCATCAGCGCGCGGTTGCCAGTGCTGGTCGCCTGCGCCGAGGATGCGGCGCTGTCTTCGGCAGGACGGGTGGGACGTCCCTGGTTGTTCATGCTCATGCCAGCAGCTCCTCAAGGTTCGTGGCAAAGGCTTCGATGTCTTCGAGCGTCGCGGTCTCTGTGACGGCGACGACCAGTCCGTTGGCAAGGTCAGCTTCTTCCGGATACAGGCGGCCCAGCGAGACGCCGCCCAGGATCCTGCGATCCGCGAGCGCACGGACGATCGTGCGGGCATCCTTGGGAAGAACCAGCGTGAACTCGTTGAAAAAGCTCGCGTTGAGCAGCTTGACGCCCGGAACATTCTCGAGGCGTTCGGCTGCGGTCACCGCCATCGCATGGTTGACCTCTGCAAGACCGCGAAGGCCCTTTTCGCCGAGCAACGTCATGTGAATGCTGAACGCCAGCGCGCACAGCCCGCTATTGGTGCAGATGTTGCTCGTCGCCTTTTCGCGGCGGATATGCTGTTCGCGGGTCGAGAGCGTCAGCACGAAGCCGCGCTTGCCCTCGGCATCGAGGGTCTCGCCGCACAGGCGCCCCGGCATCTGGCGGACATATTTCTGCTTGCAGCCGAACAGGCCGACATAGGGACCGCCAAACTGCAGGCCGACGCCGAGCGATTGGCCTTCGCCCACGACGATATCCGCGCCCATTTCACCGGGGCTGCGCAGCGCGCCCAGCGCCACCGCCTCGGTGACGACCGCGATCAGCAGCGCGCCGGCGGCCTGAGTCGCTTGCGCGAGCGCCGACAAATCCTCGACGCGGCCGAGAATGTCGGGATATTGCACCACGACGCAGCTGGTATTCTTGTCGATCTGACCGATCAGGTCGGCAATGTCGGTCTCGGGCTTCAGGCTCGGGGCCTGATGGACGAGCGCATCCCCGGTGAACCGCGCCATGGTCTTGGCAACGCCGACATAATGCGGGTGCAGGCCCGAGGACAGCAAGGCGGTGGCGCGCTTGGTGATGCGCCGCGCCATGCCGATCGCTTCCCAGCACGCGGTCGAGCCATCGTACATCGATGCGTTCGCGACATCGCAGCCGAGCAGCCGGGCGACCTGGGTCTGGAATTCGAACAGCATCTGCAGCGTGCCCTGCGCAATTTCCGGCTGATAGGGCGTGTACGCCGTCAGGAACTCGCCGCGCTGGATCAGATGATCGACCGAAGCAGGGACATGGTGCCGATAGGCGCCCGCGCCCATGAAAAAGGGCACGTCGCCCGCGACCAGATTCTGGCTGGCCAGCGCCTTCATGTGCCGTTCGACCGCCATTTCGGGCGCGTGCATCGGCAGGCCGTGGATTGGACCGGTCAGCCGGGCCTCTTCGGGGATATCGATGAACAGGTCGTCGATCGAGGCTGCGCCGATCGTGGCGAGCATCGCGCTGCGATCCTGGTTGTTGAGCGGGAGATAGCGCATTGCGGCTAATGTCCTTGGGTCAGAAACGATGAAAAATCAGAGGTCTGCGACGAACTTCTTGTACGCTGCCTCATCCATCAATGCGTCAAGTTCGGCTTCGTCGCTCAGTTCCAGCTTGAAAAACCAGCCATCGCCTTCGGGGTCCGAATTGACCAGGCCGGGTTCGTCGGCGAGCACCTCATTGCCCTCGACGATGGTGCCGGAGATCGGGCTGTAGACATCGCTTGCGGCCTTGACCGACTCGACGACAGCGGCTTCATCGCCCTTGTCGAACTGCTTGCCTTCGGCGGGCACGTCGACGAACACCACATCGCCCAGCTGCTGCTGCGCATATTCGGTGATGCCGACCGTGGCGATCTTGCCTTCGACTTCAACCCATTCATGTTCTTCGGTAAAATAGCGGCTCATGGTGTCACTCCATCGGGTCGTTAGATGTTCAGGCGGTCTTGGGCCGGTGATAACGGTGCGGCACGAACGGCATGGCTGCGACCGTCACCGGGATACGCTTGCCGCGGACTTCGGCCTCCAGCGCAGTGCCCAGCGGGGCAAAGGCAGACTTGACCAGCGCCATCGCGATCGGCGCACCCAGGGTCGGTGCGAAACCGCCCGAGGTTACTTTGCCCACCATGCGGTCGCCGGCAAACAGCTCGGCGCCTTCGCGCACCGGCTGGCGCCCCTCGATGGCAAGACCGACGCGCTTGCGGTCGGTGCCTTCCTCCAGCTCTTCGAGAATGCGCTCGGCACCGGCGAAACCGCCCTCGGCGCGGCGGCGCTTGCTGATTGCGAAGGCAAGGTCACCCTCCACCGGGCTGACGCTTTCGTCGAGGTCATGGCCATAAAGCGGCAGTCCCGCCTCGAGCCGCAACGAATCGCGCGCGCCAAGACCGATCGGCTTGACCAGATCGAGCGCGCACAGTCGGTCGGCGAGCGCGGCGGCATGATCGCAATCGACGCTGATCTCGAAGCCGTCCTCGCCGGTATAGCCCGAACGACTGATCCACAGCGACATTCCGTCGAGCGTGAAAGCGCCTGCCTGCATGAAATAGAGCGATGCGACATCGGGGATCAGGCTGGCCAGCGCCTCGCCTGCCTTGGGCCCCTGAAGCGCGAACAGCGCGCGCTCGTCGAGCAGGGTAATCACCACCTCGTCGGGGAATGTCTCGCGCATGTGCGCCAGATCGTCATATTTGCACGCGCCGTTGACGACGAGATAGAGGTCGCGCTCGCGCCGCGTCACCATCAGGTCGTCGAGGATGCCACCTTCCTCGTTCAGCAGCACCGAATAGCGCATGCGGTTGACGCCCAGCTTCTGGATTTCGCCGGGCACGATCGCTTCCAATGCGACATCGGGTGCATCGCCGGTGAGCAGGACCTGGCCCATATGGCTGACATCGAACAGTCCGGCATTCTCGCGCGTCCAGAGATGCTCGGCCATCACGCCTTCATACTGAACGGGCATCTGATAGCCCGCGAACGGAACCATGCGCGCGCCGCGCGCCCGATGCCATGCATCGAGTGGCAGCAGCCTGTCGGCCACGCGTTCCATCATATCGGCAATATTATCGGTCATCTGGGCACTCCGGCAGATTGAATTGGAACGCGTTGCACGGCCTTCGGGCCCTGCGAGCATCCAACCCCCTCTGTCACTTGAACCTGAGAGCTTTCATGGGTTGCGACCAGCGCCGCCCATTTACCCCTTCGGTGGAGCAGCCTTGCACAGCTGCCCGCTTTCCAGAGCGCCGATCAACGACACGGTCCCGATGACCTGAGAGATTCCGGGGCGGTTGCTCCTTCGGTGGCGGTGGTGACCCACCGCGCTCTCCCGTGCCGTTTCATGAGGCTTGCGCCGCATCGACAAGCCCGGAATGCGCAAAGGCCTTCGGACTGTCAATCAAATTGCGCTGCGACGCACAAAATCCTGTTCAAACGTGGCTAAGGCCTTCGGGCGCATGGCCGAAGATCTGGCGGTGCTGCGACAGCGCGAAGCGATCAGTCATGCCGGCGAGGAAGTCGGCGATATGGCGGCTCTTGTCTGGCTCGGCTTCGGGCAACCGTTGACGCCAGTCGTCGGGCAGCAGCGCGGGATCGTCGCGATAGGCGGCAAAGAGCGCCGCGATGACCTGCCGCGCCAGGTCGGCCGCTTCGAGCTGGCGCGGATGATGATAGACCCGCGCATACATGAACCGCTTCAGTTCGCGTTCCTGCTCCGCCATGGCATCGGAAAAACCGGCGATCACCTGCCCTGCGGCGCGGACATCCTCGATGCTGCCGATGCCGAGCCCCGCTATCCTGGCGCGCGTGGAGGCAATGACGTCGTTGACCATCAAACCGATCTGGTCGCGTACGAATTCGGACTGCAGCCGTGCCTCGGGAACGTCGGAGAATTTAGCGCGAATCGCATCCCATTGCCGCAGCGCCGATGGCAGGCTGAGCAGATCGTCGAACGACAGGAAACCGGCGCGCAGCCCATCGTCGATATCGTGATTGTCATAGGCGATATCGTCGGACACAGCGGCTACTTGCGCTTCGAGCGACGAATAGCGCTTCAAATCGAGGTCGAAACCGGCGTCGATCTCTGCCAGCGCCCAAGGGGCATGTTCGACCGGGCCGTTATGCTTGGCGAGCCCCTCGAGCACCTCCCAGCTGAGGTTGAGACCCTGCCAGCGCGGATAGGGCGATTCGAGCACGTGCAGCGCGCGCAGGGTATGGGCGTTATGGTCGAAACCGCCCTGCCCTGCCATCGCGGCCTCCAGCGCATCCTCGCCAGCATGTCCGAACGGGGGGTGTCCGATGTCGTGCGCCAGGCACAGCGCCTCGGTCAGGTCCTCGTCGAGCCCAAGCGCCCGCGCGATCGTCCGCCCGATCTGCGCGACCTCGAGGCTGTGGGTCAGGCGGACGCGGTAATGATCGCCATCGGGGGCGACGAACACCTGAGTCTTGTGGCGCAGGCGGCGGAAGCTGATCGAATGGATGATGCGGTCGCGGTCGCGCTGAAAGGCGCTGCGCGGTCCCCGCGTCGGCTCGCCCCCTTCGGCAAATTGCCGCCCGCGCGAACGCGAGGGATCACTGGCATAGGGCGCGCGGGGGTGCATGGCTGTTCTACCGTTGAATGCGTGGTGCTCTCCAGCCTCGCCGGAAAACGCCAGCGCCTTCGCCCACATGGGTTAAAAGATCAAGCGTCGCCCATGATCCAGTCGACTGCGGCCTGGGCGTGGATCTCGGTGCCGTCATAGATGGGCAGCACGTTAGCCTTGGTGTCGACGATCATCTCGAGTTCGGTGCAGCCAAGCACCACCGCCTGCACGTCTTCCTTGGCGATATTGGTGAGAAAGGTCTTCATCGTGCGCTCGGATTCGCGGACGACCCTGCCTTCCATCAGTTCCTCGTAGATGATCCGGTCGATCTCCTCGACGCGCTCCATCTCGGGTGCGAGCAGGCCGATGCCATGCTTGACCAGGCGCTGGCGGTAGAAGCTCTCGAGCATGACGTTGCGTGTGCCGATGATTGCGGCGCGCTTGATCCCATCGGCCTGCATCTTCTCGCCGACGCAATCGGCGATATGGATGATCGGAACGCTGACCGCGCCCTGCACCCGGTCATAGACCTTGTGCATCGAATTGGCGCAGATCAGGATCGCGGTCGCGCCCGCCGCCTCGAGCGAGCGCGCGGCGACCGTCAGCTTCTCGGTCGCATGGTCCCAGCCCTCGGGAGTGCGGATCTGCGCGAGATCGCAGAAATTGAGGCTCTCGATCACGATCGGGCCGCTGCACAGCGACCCGGCGCGCTTCTGCACCCCCTTGTTGATCAGCCGGTAATAGGTCTCGGTCGAAACCCAGCTCATGCCGCCGATCAGGCCGATTTTCCGCATGCGGATCAGTGCCCCAGATTCTTGACGATATCCTCGACCATCTTCTTCGCATCGGCGAGCAGCATCATCGTCTGGTCCATGTAGAACACGTCATTGTCGACGCCCGCATAGCCCACGCCGCCCATCGAGCGCTTGATGAAGAACACGGTCTTGGCCTTGTCGACATCGAACACCGGCATGCCGTAGATCGGCGAGGACTTGTCGGTCTTCGCCGCCGGATTGACCACGTCATTCGCGCCAATGATGAAGGCGACATCGGTCTGCGAGAATTCGCTGTTGATGTCCTCGAGCTCGAACACCTCGTCATAGGGCACATTGGCCTCGGCGAGCAGCACGTTCATGTGGCCGGGCATGCGGCCTGCCACCGGGTGGATGGCGTATTTGACGCTGACGCCTTCCTTCTTGAGCAGGTCGGCCATTTCGCGAAGCGCGTGCTGCGCCTGTGCCACCGCCATGCCGTATCCGGGGACGATGATCACGCTTTCGGCCTGCTTCATCATGTACGCCGCGTCCTCGGCGCTGCCGCGCTTCCACGGGCGATCGACCTTGGCCGCGCCGTCACCGCCGCTGCTCGCCTCGGCACCGAAGCCGCCCGCGATCACCGAGATGAAGCTGCGGTTCATCGCCTTGCACATGATGTACGAAAGGATGGCACCCGAAGAGCCGACCAGCGCGCCGGTGATGATCATCGCGGTGTTCGACAGGGTGAAGCCCATCGCTGCGGCTGCCCAGCCCGAATAGCTGTTGAGCATCGAGACGACGACCGGCATGTCCGCGCCACCGATCGGGATGATCAGCAGGAAGCCGATGATGAACGAGAGCACGGTGATAGCCAGGAACAGCCAGCCTTCGCCCGCGCCGCCGTCGGGCGAGACGGTATAGACCGCGATCATACCGAGGATAGCGGCGAGCACGCCCAGGTTGATGACATGGCGGCCTGGCAGCATGATCGGCGAGCCCGACATGTTGCCGTTGAGCTTGAGGAAGGCGATGACCGATCCCGAAAAGGTGATGGCACCGATCGCGACGCCCAGGCCCATCTCGATGCGGCTGACGGTCAGGATCTGGCCATTGGCATCCAGAATGCCGAAGGCTTCGGGATTGAGCCAGGCGGCGAGCGCGACGAGCACAGCGGCTAGGCCGACCAGCGAGTGGAAAGCCGCGACCAGCTGCGGCATATCGGTCATCTTGATCTTGCGCGCGATCACGAAGCCCGCGACGCCGCCGATCGCTATGGCGATCAGGATCTCGACGATATTGGCGATCTCATGCGTCAGCAGCGTGGTGATGACCGCGATGGCCATGCCGATCATGCCGAAGCGGTTGCCGCTGCGGCTGGTTTCCGGGCTGGAAAGACCGCGCAGCGCCAGGATGAAGAAGACGCCCGCGACCAGATAGGCCAGCGAAACCCAGGGGCTCACTGGCGCGGCATCACCGCCCGAGGCAAAGGCCGGGCCGGCGGTCAGCGCGCTGCAGGCAGCGGCGGCGAAAATGAGCGGTCGGTTGATGTTCATTGCTGCCCCCAGAGCCATCACTTGCGCTCCTTCTTCTTGTACATCGCAAGCATGCGCTCGGTGACGGCAAAGCCGCCGAAGATGTTGACCGCGGCAAACACGACCGCGAGCAGGCCCAGATATTTCGCCACCGGCGACACCGCCTCGGCACTGGCGACCAGCGCGCCGACGATGATCACCGACGAAATCGCGTTGGTCACCGCCATCAGCGGCGTATGCAGTGCGGGCGTCACCGACCAGACGACATAATAGCCCACGAAACAGGCCATCACGAAGATCGAGAGGATTGAGATGAAGTCCATCTTCATATTCTCCATTCGTCCCGCCGATCCGGCCTCGCCTGGCTGCGGGAAGGGTCCGGACCAGGCCGGTCAGATGTTCGAAAATCCGGTGATCAGCTCGCGAGCAGCCTCTCGCTGACGACCTTGCCGCCCATGGTCACGCGGACGCCCTGGACGATCTCGTCATCGTCGGGGAACACGGGCGCTTTTGCTTCCTTGTCCCAGAAGGCCGAGAAGAAGTTGAACAGGTTGCGCGCGAAAAGCGCCGAGGCATCGGTGGCGAGCCGCGACGGTACGTTGCGATGCCCGACGATCTTGACGCCATGCTTCACGATGATTTCGCCCGCGACCGCACCTTCTACATTGCCGCCCTGCTCCACCGCCAGATCGACGATCACGCTGCCCGGCTTCATGCTGGCAATCTGCGCATCGCTGATTAGGCGCGGTGCGGGCCGGCCTGGGATCAGCGCGGTGGTGATGACGATGTCCTGTTTGGCGATATGCGACGAGACCAGTTCGGCCTGAGCCGCCTTGTATTCGTCGGACATTTCGGTCGCATAGCCACCCGCGCCTTCACCCTCGATCCCCGCGACATTCTCGACGAAGATCGGCTTGGCGCCGAGCGACTGAATCTGTTCTTTGGTGGCAGAGCGGACATCGGTCGCCGAAACCTGCGCGCCCAGGCGGCGTGCGGTCGCGATCGCCTGCAGCCCGGCCACGCCCACGCCCATGATGAACACCTTGGCGGCGGACACGGTGCCCGCTGCGGTCATCATCATCGGGAAGGCCTTGCCATACTCGGCAGCGCCGTCGATCACCGCCTTGTAGCCCGCAAGGTTCGACTGCGAGGACAAGATGTCCATCGACTGCGCGCGGGTGATGCGCGGCATGAATTCGAGCGCCAGCGCCTGGAAGCCTGCCGCCGCATAGGCGTCGATGCGTGCCCGCTCGCCGAAGGGATTGAGCGAGGCAGCGATCATCGCGCCGGGCTTGGCCCCTGCAAGGCTGGCCGGATCGGGTCCCTGGACGCCGAAGATGATGTCGGCATCGCCGAGCACATCGGCGCGCGACCCCACGCTGGCTCCGGCGGCAGCGAAATCCCCGTCGGAAATCGACGCATATTCGCCCGCACCGGTCTCCACCGCCACGGTCGCTCCCAATCCGATGAACTTCTTGACGGTTTCAGGGCTCGCCGAAACGCGCCGTTCGCCCGATGCCTGCTCCTTGAGGACCGCGATCTTCATGCCGCCGCCGGTCAGCTGGCGATGAGAACGACGACGAACGCCGTCACGAGTGCCGCCACGATCGTGCCGGTCTTCAGCAGGCCCATGAAGCCCTCATAGGTTTGCTTGGCATATTCGAAGTTGTTGGACGTGTCGTTGGCCATGGTCAGAGCCTTCCCCGTTATTGGTGCCGAAGTTGATATCGGTTCGCCTTAACCGAATGCCGGGTGTCGCTCAATCCCGCAAGCTTCAAATCGCTAGGGTTGGCACAAGCTTAGCTTTAATGGGGTTTTTACCACATGCCGTTAAGGATGACGGTGATGGCCAAGGAACGCACAGACGCAGACCAGCAGATCCGCCGGGTAATGCTGATCGATAACGAACCGGCGCAATGCCGCCTGGTCGCAGCGCTTGCGGCCAAGGCCGGCTGGCGCACCGTGTTCGCGCACGATTCGGAAACTGCGATCGCCATGCTCGGCACGCAGGAAGGGATGATGCTCGATGCGATCATTCTCGACCAATGGGTGCCAGGCGACGAAGCCGCCGAACTCATCAGGGAACTGAAGTCGCGCCGTCCGGCGCTGCCCATCCTGATGCTGACAACGAGCACTTCGCCGCTGCTCGCGGTCGAGGCGATGCGTGCTGGCGCCACCGATTATCTGATCAAGCCGATCGCGCCCGATCGGCTCGTCGCCGCGCTCAACGCTGCCGCGCGCAAGGACGATGCCGACGAGCTGCGCCCGCTCACCGAGAAGATCGCGGCCCCGCTCGATTTCGACGAGATGATAGGCTCGTCGCC
>NZ_LSIS01000085.1:0-4929 GCF_001556365.1 Blastomonas sp. CCH1-A6
CGGCAGGGCAGCCTATCCCTCATCGCTGCTGATGAACGCCATTCCCGCCAAGGTCGCCGGGGTCGAGCGGCTCGTCGTCGTGACGCCGACGCCAAAGGGCCAGGTCAATCCGCTGGTGCTCGCCGCCGCGCATCTCGCCGGGGTGGACGAGATCTGGCGTGTCGGCGGCGCGCATGCGGTCGCAGCGCTCGCCTTTGGCACGCAGAAGATCCGCGCGGTCGATGTCATCACCGGCCCGGGCAATGCCTGGGTGGCCGAAGCCAAGCGCCAGCTCTATGGCGTGGTCGGCATCGACATGGTCGCGGGGCCGTCGGAGATCGTCGTCGTTGCAGACGGCAAGAACGACCCCGAATGGATCGCCGCCGACCTGCTCAGCCAGTCCGAGCATGACCCGACCAGCCAGTCGATCCTGTTCACCGATGACGCGGGCTTTGCCGATATTGTAGCGGACACGGTCGGCGTGCAGCTCGCCGCGCTCTCGACGCGCAAGGTCGCGACGAAAGCATGGGAAGACAATGGCGCGATTATCGTGGTCGACAGCCTTGAAGACGCGATGCCGCTGGTCAACCGCCTTGCTGCCGAGCATCTGGAACTCGCGGTCGACGATCCTGAAGCGCTGTTTGCGAAGGTGCGGCATGCAGGCTCGGTGTTCCTGGGCCGCCATACGCCGGAAGCGGTGGGCGATTATGTCGCCGGGCCGAACCATGTGCTGCCCACCGGGCGGCGTGCGCGCTTTTCTTCAGGGCTTTCGGTGCTCGACTTCATGAAGCGCACCAGCTTCATCCAGCTTGATCCCGACAGCCTTGCCGCGATCGGCCCCGCCGCCGTGGCGCTGGCCGAGATGGAGGGCTTGCCCGCCCATGCCGAGAGCGTCCGGCGCCGGCTGACCTGATGGAAACGACATGAACGAGAAATCCCGCTCCCGCTCCGCCGCACGGCTCGCCGCCGTGCAGGCGCTCTACCAGCATACGATGGAAAAGACCCCGGTCGCGCAGCTGCTCCACGAATTCCACCAGCATCGGCTGGGCGCCGAAATCGAGGACGAGCAATATGCAGAGGCCGATGTCGCGTTCTTCGACGACGTGGTGAAGGGCACCACCGCGCGGCTCGCGGAGATCGACGGCCTGATCGAGGGCAAGCTGGCCGAGGGCTGGTCACTCGGCCGCATCGACCGCACGCTGCACCAGATCCTGCGCGCCGGGACGTACGAGCTGCTCGCCCGGCCCGACGTGCCGGTGGGCAGCGTGATCAACGAATATCTCGATGTCGCGCACGCGTTCTTCGACGCCAAGGACACGCGCTTTGCCAACGGCCTGCTCGACGGTATTGCCAAGGATGTGCGGCGTTAGGTTACGCACGGTGGCGCGAACGTCCCTCGACTTCAGCGGAACGCTGAAGTCGAGGGACGTAGGCGCAAAGGCCTGTACAGGATGACCACCGAACCCGCCTTTATCGACCTGCTGCGCACCATCGCGACCGATCCGGCAGCGCGCGGGCTCGATGACGATGCGGCGGTGCTGACCATCGGCAAGCAGGCGCTCGTCCTGACCAAGGACATGCTGGTCGAGGGCATCCACTTCCTCCCCGACGATCCTCCCGCCGATATCGCGTGGAAGCTGGTCGCGGTGAACGCCTCGGACCTTGCCGCCAAGGGTGCGACTCCGCTCGCCTGCCTCACCGGGCACAGCCTGTCGCGCGATGCGGGCTGGGACGCGGCCTTTGCCGAGGGCCTGAAGACCGCGCTCGACCATCACGGCCTGGCTTTGATCGGCGGCGATACCGTCAGCGTGCCTGCAGGGCAGGCGCGCGTGCTGTCGCTGACCGCGATCGGCCTGCCCTCGGTCCCCGTGCCGCCGTCGCGCGCGGGCGTGCTGGCGGGCGACGGGCTGTTCGTCACCGGCACGATCGGCGATGGCTGGGCAGGCTTGAGCCTGCTCCAGGCGGGCAAGACCGAACCGGCATCGCTCATCACCGCCTATCGCAGGCCGCAGGCGCGGCTTGCCGATGGCCCCCTGCTCGCCCAGGTCACGCGTGCGATGATGGATGTGTCCGACGGGCTGCTGATCGATGCCGCGCGCATGGCGCGGGCCTCGGGCCTCGCGGTGCGGATCGACCTTGCGCAGGTCCCGCTCTCGCCCGATTTCGTCGCCACGATCGGCAGCGACCAGGCCGCCACGCTTGCCGCGGCCACCGGGGGCGATGACTATCAGCTGCTGTTCGCGGCGGATGCGGAAGCGCATCTGCCCATCCCCGCCGCCCGCATTGGGGGCTTTGCCGAAGGCCAGGGACTGACGCTCAGCTGGAACGGCATGCCGGTCGAAACCCCCGAAAAGCTGGGCTGGCAGCACGGCTGAGAGGCCTGCAACTCGCTAACTTTATTAAGTTGCACGCTTGCAACACCCGCTTATACCTATGTGCGGGGGACGCTGACGTTCATCAAGGGCGCGGTGATCGCCTGTTCGGCCGAGAGGCCATCGCTTTTTGGGAGAGCGACGCATGAACGTGGTCTTGATTGCCATCCTTTGCGGGGTGGTCGCAGTCCTTTATGGCATTTTCACCAGCAGACAGGTCTTGAGCCAATCGCCCGGCAACGCCCGGATGCAGGAAATCGGCGCGGCGATCCAGGAGGGCGCGCAGGCCTATCTGGGCCGCCAATATCGTACCATCGCCATTGTCGGCATCGTGATGCTGGTGCTGGTCTGGGCGCTTCTCGACAAGTTCGGCAATCCCGTCTCCGCCATCGGCTTCGTGCTCGGCGCGGTGCTTTCGGGCGTGGCCGGCTATATCGGCATGAACATCTCGGTGCGCGCGAACATGCGCACCGCACAGGCGGCAAGCACCTCGCTTCAGGCGGGGCTCACCCTCGCTTTCCGTGCAGGTGCGATCACCGGCATGCTGGTGGCGGGCCTGGGCCTGCTCGCGACGGCAGGCTATTTCTATTATCTCTATGCCATAGCGGGCCATGGCCTCAGCGATCCGGAAGACCGCAACATCGTCAACGGTCTGGTCGCCTTGGCGTTCGGCGCGTCGCTGATCTCGATCTTCGCGCGTCTGGGCGGCGGCATCTTCACCAAGGCGGCGGATGTCGGCGCGGACCTGGTCGGCAAGGTCGAGGCGGGAATCCCCGAGGACGATCCGCGCAACCCGGCGGTGATCGCCGATAACGTGGGCGACAATGTCGGCGACTGCGCCGGCATGGCCGCCGACTTGTTCGAAACCTATGTCGTCACCATCGGCGTCACCATGGTCGCCATCGCGCTGCTGGTCGCGGGCGACGATGCCGCGCTGCTGCCGCTGGTCGGGCTGCCGCTCGGCCTGTGCGGGCTGTGCGTCATCACCTCGATCATCGGCACCTATTTCGTCCGGCTGGGATCGGGCGGATCGATCATGGGCGCGATGTACAAGGGCTTTGCGGTCACCGCGATCCTTTCGGCCATCGGCCTGTATTTCGTCACCGATGCGGTGGTCGGCATGTCTACCGCCTATGCGATGAAGACCGCCGATGCCGCCGGCCCGGGAACCTTTACGGGCATGGACCTCTATCTCACCATGCTGATCGGGCTGGGCGTCACCGGGCTGATCATCTGGATCACCGAATATTATACCGGCACCAACTATCGCCCGGTCCAGTCGATCGCCAAGGCATCGGAAACCGGGCACGGCACCAATGTCATCCAGGGCCTCGCGATCAGCCTGGAAGCGACCGCGCTGCCGACGCTGCTGATCGTCGTCGCGGTGATCATCGCCTATCAGCTGGCAGGGATCGTCGGAATCGCCTTTGCGGCGACCGCGATGCTGGCACTGGCGGGCATGGTCGTGGCGCTCGATGCCTATGGCCCGGTCACCGACAATGCCGGGGGCATTGCCGAGATGGCAGGGCTCGACGACAGCGTGCGGGAAAAGACCGATGCGCTTGACGCGGTGGGCAACACCACCAAGGCGGTGACCAAGGGCTATGCCATCGGTTCGGCGGGTCTTGCCGCCCTCGTCCTGTTCGGCGCGTATACGACCGACCTCAAGGAATTCTTCCCTGACGTGCCGGTCGATTTCTCGCTGTCTAACCCGTATGTCATCGTCGGGCTGCTGCTCGGCGCGCTGCTGCCCTATCTGTTCGGCGCGATGGGCATGACCGCAGTGGGCCGCGCCGCCGGATCGGTGGTGGAAGAGGTGCGCGAGCAGTTCCGCACCAATCCCGGCATCATGGCGGGCACGTCCAAGCCCAATTATGCCCGCACCGTCGACCTCGTCACCAAGGCCGCGATCAAGGAGATGATCATCCCCTCGCTGCTGCCGGTGCTGGCACCGATCGTCGTCTATTTCGTCATCACCGCGGTGGCGGGTCAGGCCAATGGCTTTGCGGCCTTGGGCGCACTGCTGCTTGGCGTCATCGTCTCCGGCCTGTTCGTCGCGCTGTCGATGACCAGCGGCGGCGGCGCCTGGGACAATGCCAAGAAATATATCGAGGACGGCCACCATGGCGGCAAGGGTTCCGACGCGCACAAGGCGGCGGTGACCGGCGATACCGTGGGTGATCCGTACAAGGATACGGCGGGTCCGGCGGTCAACCCGATGATCAAGATCACCAACATCGTCGCGCTTTTGTTGCTCGCGGCGCTTGCAGCGGGCTAACCTATGCGATAGCCTTGCCATCTGAACGACAACTGGCCCCGCCGGCTTCGCGCCTGGCGGGGCTTTTTCTTGGGCCGTCGCCCCGATGAAGCGGCGCGCTTAACGGGTTAACCATTCCACTTAAGCTGTTGTTTTGCATTCTCCCCCTATAGCATCTGCGGGGGGCCGCGATCGTCGCGGGCTGATGCAGGAACGCGAATACGGCATGGACCAGGGCCTCGTCATGGCTGGATCGCCCGGCGCCGCACAGGCGGTCCCGGCCTTGCGAGTCGCCCTGCTCGATCCCGCGAGGCTCGATCC
>NZ_LSIS01000086.1:0-22380 GCF_001556365.1 Blastomonas sp. CCH1-A6
GGCGGACACCGGCAAAGGCGAACAGGCCTGCCACCGGCAGCGTGCTCGAAAGCCCGCGATTGTCGAGAATATTGCGACCGAACACGCTAAACGTCGCCTGCGCGCCGCCGAAATCGTGCTTGTACGACAGGGTCGAATCGAGGATCTCGCGCTCCGAGGCTTCGCAGCGGCGGTCGTTGGTAATGATGCCCTGCGCCTGCAGCGCGGGATCGGCGACGATGCAGGTCGTGTACTTGTCGACATAGCGGAAGATGGTGCTCCAGCGGACCTCGCCATCGCCCACCGGACGGGTGTAATCGAACCCGGCCGACCAGGCGTATTTGGGCGCACGGCGCAGGTCGAGATCGGACACGTCCACGCCGCCGCGCACGAAATTCTGGTAGTTGGCATCCAGATACGTCGCGGAGAAGTTGAACGCCAGGTCGTCCGAAGGCAGCGCGACGATCTCGAGCTCGACACCCTTGATCCGCGCCGAAGCGGCGTTCTCGACGATGGTTTCCTGCGCCTGGATCGCGTTGAAGGGCGCTTGCGTCGCGCGCACCAGCTCTTCCTGCTTGTCCGAATAATCGGTCTGGAAGATCGCGATATTGGTGCGCAACCGGCGGTCGAGCCAGTCCGCCTTCAGGCCGATTTCATAGGCATCGACGATTTCGGGCTGATAGGGGCCGATCGCGGTCGGCGTCGCGGCGCGACCGTTGAAGCCACCCGAGCGGAAGCCGCGCGAATAGCTGGCATAGACCAGCTGTCCGCCATCGAACTGATAGTCGAGGCTGGCACGATAGGTGAATTCGCCGAAATCTTCCGAACCGCGGCAATTGGCGGCGACGATACCGGCAAAACCGACCGGGCAGGCGCCGGTGGGGCTGAGCGCGAAATTGGTTACCAGCGCCTTTTCATCCTTGGTGTAGCGGCCGCCGACGCCAAAGGTCAGATTGTCCGAGAGCTTGAACCGCGCATCGGCAAAACCGGCATAGGATTTGGAGTCGCCGACCGAAAGCTGGAAGGCGCTGGCACCGGGGCCCAGAAAGCCGAAGAACGAGGTCTGGCGCAGCGTGTACTGGCTGTCGAAATAATAGGCGCCCAGCACGATATCCATCCAGTCGGTGACGTCACCGGCAAAGCGGATTTCCTGGCTGAACTGCTCGTAGCGCTGGATGCGCAGCGTATCGAAGAAGTTGATCGACGCCGAGTCGAAATCCTGCCGCACGCTTTCGTTGTTCTTGCGCCAGCCGGTGACGGAGGTGAGCGTGAAATCCCCAAGCTCGATGTTGATCGTGCCGCTAATCGCATCGGTCTTGTTGCGCACCGGGGTCTGGATGTTGCCGAACACCTGATAGAGCAGCTTGCTGTTGGTGGGCGTGCGATTGCACTGGTTGTTCGGAATCTGGAAGGCACGGACCAGGCCGACGCCCGGCACCGGCACCTGAAGACAGATCAGGTCGCGGTCGTTCGAGACGCTCGCAGTCGCGACTTCGCCATCTTCCTCCATATGCTCATAGGTGATCACCGCCTCGATATCGTCGGTCGGCGTGATCAGCGCGGTGACGCCTGCGGTCCACACCTCATATTCGTTGGTGCGCCGGTTGCCCTGCGTCACGTTGCGCAGATAGCCGTCGGTATTGTCGTAGAAGAAGAAGCCCTTGAACGCGAGAAAGTCGCCGATCATCGGGGTGTTGACGACCAGTCGGCCGCGCACGGTGTTATATTCGGCATAGCCGATCGAGGCACGCACGCCCCATTCGCCGGTCGGCTTGCTGCGCCGGACGTTGATCACGCCGCCGATGGTGTTGCGGCCGAACAGGGTGCCCTGCGGGCCGCGCAGGATCTCGATCGATTCGAGATCGAACGCGTCGAGCAGCTGGCCGGTATTGGTGCCGATGAACACATCATCGACCACCACGCCGACCGCCGGGTCGAACGATTTTTCGATATCCTCGAAGCTGATGCCGCGGATCGCGATCGCGGCAGCCGAAGGGCCGGCATTGACCGGATCGACCACCAGCCCGGGGACGCGCCCGGCAAAGTCGCGCAGATCGTCCACCGCGCCGGTCGCGAGCGCCTGGGAATCGATGGCGGACACGGCGACCGGGACTGCCTGGAGCGATTCCTCGCGGCGCTGCGCGGTGACGACGATGGTGCGAAGGCCCCCCTCCTCCGCCTGCTCGGCGCTGGCCGCCTGATCGGAGGCCTCCTGCGCCATGGCCGCCTGGGGCGCCGCGAGCATCGCGAGCCCCAATGCGAAGGTTGATGCCGACAGATAGGTGGACACCCTCATCACAAACCTCCCCTCAATGCTGCGGCCTTTCTGGCCCGCACCTTTTCCTATGCTGCGCGAAAATGATCCGGGGCCGACAATGCCTCAAGTGTCAAAAGTGACAGTCGCGGACCCTACGGCAAGCTTTAGGGTAGCGAGCATGAGGCCGGACTTCCGGCCCGATGCTGCGCCCTTTCGCGCGGCCCGCACGCCTGTGTCCAAGGGAGGTTCGATCATGCCCGTCCAGCGCAGCTTCTGCCGGTTCTGCCACGCCAATTGCGCGATCCTGGTCGAGACCGAGGGGGACCGCGTCGTACGCGTGTCGGGCGATGCCGAGGACCCGGTGTTCGGCGGCTATACCTGCATCAAGGGTCGCCAATTGCCCGAAGCTCACCATCATCCCGAGCGCCTGCTGTCCTCGCAGAAGAAAGGCGCACATGGCTTCGAGCCGATCGCCACCCAGACAGCGCTCGACGAGATCGCCGCGCGGCTGAAGCCGCTGATCGAGGAGCATGGGCCGGACAGCGTCGCCATTTATGCGGGCACCTACAGCTTCCAGAACAGCGCCGGGGTCGCCTCGGCCATGGCCTTTGCGCAGGGGCTGGGCACTCGGCATTTCTACACCAGCGTCACGCTCGACCAGCCCGCGAAAGTCTATACCGCCGCGCAATATGGCAGCTGGTCGGGCGGCGGGCATGTGTTCGGCGAGGCCGATGTCGCCTTTTTCATCGGCAACAATCCGATCGTCTCGCATTACGGCCCGCCGGGCGGCCTGCCGCCTTTCTCACCCTCACGCCGGTTGCGCGATGCGATTGGCAAGGGCCTCAAGCTCATCGTCGCCGATCCGCGCGAGAGCGACGTCGCCGCGCTCGCGCATATCCATCTGCCGGTCAAACCCGGCGAAGACCCGGCATTGCTGGCGGGCATGATCCACGTCATCCTGGAGGAACGGCTGTACGACGAGGCGTTCGTGCAAGCGCATGTCGATGGCCTTGCCGAGCTCAAGCAAGCCGTGTCGGGATTTTCGCCCGCCGTCGCCGCCGCGCGTGCCGGTGTCAGCGAGGCCGATCTGGTGGCCGCCGCGCGGATGTTCGCAGGCGGCACCAAAGGTTCGGCCAGCACCGGCACGGGTCCGGAAATGGCGGGCAACGGCACGCTGACGCAATATCTGGTGAGCAGCCTCAACATATTGTGCGGGCGCTTCTGCCGCGAGGGAGAGAAAAGCTCGATCCCGCGCATCTTCACGCCGGTCACGCCGCGCCGCGCGCAGGTCAACCCGCCGATCAAGCTGTGGGGCGAGGGCTATCCCGCCTCGCGCTTTCGCGGCCTGACGCACCTGATGTTCGAAATGCCGTGCAACGTGCTGGCGGACGAGATCCTCACCCCCGGACCCGGCCAGATCAGGGCGCTGATCTCGATCGGCGGCAACCCGATGCTCGCCTTTCCCGATCAGGACAAGATGGCGCGCGCGATAGAGGCGCTCGACCTGTTCGTCAGCGTCGACATCCGCGCAGAAGGCGTCTCGGCACGGCGGTCGGATTATATCCTGGCGCCGCTGATGAGCCTCGAGCGCGACGACATCTCGTCGCTGTCCGAATGGTGGTACGAGATCCCCTATGCCCGCTATACCGAGGCGATCCTGCCGCGCCCGGGCGATCTGCTTGACGAGTACGAGATGCTCTGGGGGCTGGCGAAGAGGCTGGGCACCGGGCTGCCGCTGGCGGGCGGGCCGTGCCCGATGGACGCCTGCCCGGACAAGGAGGCGTTTCTCGACCTTGCGGTCGCAGGCTGTGTCGTCCCGCCCAGCCAGGTCCATGCCGACAGCCCCGACGGCCGCCCGGTCATCTATCATGACAAGCATCCGATCGTCGAACCGGCGGAAGCGGGGCACGAGGCGCGGTTCGATCTGGCGGCGGGCGCGATGCCGCAGCAGCTGGTCCGCTATGGCAGGGAGGATCCGGCGGCGCAGGGCTATCCCTTCCGGCTGATCTCGCGCCGCAGCCGCCACCGGTTCAACTCGACCGGCGGGCATCTTTCCGCGCTCAAGGCCAAGCGCACCACCAACCCGGCGCATATCCATCCCGACGATATGGCAGGGCTGGGCGTGGCCGATGGCGAGATGATCCGCATCGCCTCGCCACACGGCGAGGTGCACGCGCTCGCCAAGGCATCGCCGGCGTTGCGGCGCGGCGTGATCTCGATGGCGCATGGCTATGGCGACCCAGATTACGGGCCGGACGAGGTGCCGCAGCGCGGGGGCTCGACCAACCGCCTGGTCAGCGAGACATCGGGCTATGACCCGATTACCGGCCAGGCGCTGCAGAGCGCGATCCCGGTCAAGGTGCTGCGTGGTTGACGCGGCATCCTTTCAAATCCTCCCCCGGCGGGGGAGGTGGCAGCCCGCAGGGCTGACGGAGGGGAAGCGGTATGCCAGTTTCGTCTCGACAAAAGCACGACCACGCCTCCCCTCCACCGCTACGCGGTCCCCCTCCCCGTCCCGGGGAGGATTGCAGTTGAGGCAGTTTCGGGACATCACAAGGACGATGACTTTCACGCCCCTGACTCCCACCGATATTGCACCCGGCACCAGCCGCTTTGTGCAGCATGAGGGTGCAGCATTCCTGATCGTGCGCGACGCCGATGGCGCGCTCCACGCGCTTGACGGGCTGTGCAGCCATGCGCTGCTGCCGCTGGAGGGCGCACGCGTGCGGCGCGGGCATGTGCTCTGCCCGCACCATGGCGCACGCTTCGAGATCGCCACTGGCGCCGCGAAAGGGCCGCCCGCCCATTGCGGCATAAGAACCTGGCCGGTGCGGGAGAGAGACGGGATGATCGAACTGGATAGCGACGCATGACATTCGATGTGAAGGACAAGGTGGTGCTGGTCACCGGCGCGGCCTCGGGAATCGGAGCGGCGACGGCGCGGCTGGCGGCGGCGCGCGGCGCAAAGGTGATCGCGACCGATATCGACGGCGAGCGCATCCAGGGCGTCGCCGCCGATTGCCAGTGCATCGGGCTGAAGCACGACGTTACCTCTAGCGACGACTGGGACAATGCGATCACCGCCGCGGTGCATCACCATGGGCGGCTCGACGCGCTGGTCAGCAATGCGGGGATCGTCAATTACGAGCCGATCATCGATCTCGACCTCGCGCGCTTCCGCAGGCTGACCCAGGTGCATGTCGAGGGCAGCTTCATCGGCCTGCAAAAGGCGGTGGCGCAGATGCGCGCGCAGGCGTGCGGCGCGCCCGCGACGGGCAGCATCGTGCTCACCGCCTCGGTCATGGCCAATTGCGCGGCACCCGCGATTTCCGCCTATGCCGTCGCCAAGGCGGCGATGGGGAACATGGCGCGCGCGGTCGGCGTGGAACTGGGCCGCAAGGGCGACATGATCCGCGTCAACGCGCTCTGCCCCGGCCCCACCCGGACGCCGCTGCTCGAAGGCGCGATGCCGCCAGGCGCGCTCGACGATCCCGCGCACTGGACCGACGTGCCGCTGGGCGTGCCGCAGGAGCCCGAGGACATGGCCGAGAGCATCCTGTTCCTGATAAGCGAGGAGAGTTCGTTCATGACCGCGACGCAGATGGTGGTCGATGGCGGATGGAGTCTGACGTGATGCGCACCGCCATCGTCACCGGCGCGACCTCGGGAATCGGGCGTGCCACTGCGCTCCGCCTGGCCAAGGCGGGCTTTCACATTATCGCTACCGGACGCAATGCGCAGCGCGGCGCGGAGACCGTGCGCCAGGTCGAGGCGGCGGGCGGAACGGCCGAGTTCCACAGCTTCGACGTGACCTCGGAAAGCGACTGGTCCGCGTTCGCCGACACGGTGACCGCCAAACACACGTCCGTCGACGCGCTGATCAATTCCGCCGGATCGTTCTTCACCAGGCCGCTGCCCGATACCACACTCGAGGATTTCCGCGAGCTGTGGACCGCCGATGTCGAAAGCGTTGTGCTGGGCACCAAATACGGCTTTCGCATGATGCGCGATACCAGGAGCGCCGGCGCGATCGTCAACATCTCCTCGCTCGCCGGGCTGATCGGGCTCGAGGATTGCGCCGCCTATTGCGCGGCCAAGGCGGCGGTGACGCATTTCAGCCGGGTCGCCGCATTGGAAGGAGCGCAGATGGACCCCAAGGTCCGCGTCAATTCGCTCAACCCCGGCGTGATCTATACCGAGATGATCACCGGCGCCTATGGCGACAATGATGCGGTGAAGGCGTTCGTGATGGACGGCAACGCGTTGCAGCGCGTCGGCACGGCAGAGGACATCGCCAGCGCCGCCACCTTTCTCGCCTGCTCCGCCGCGCGCATGGTCACCGGCACCGCGATGCTGGTCGATGGCGGGCGCGGCGCGGACTGACCTTTCCTCATACTTTTGCCTTCTCACGGAGACGCATTTCCATGACCAGCAACCGCCAGTTCATCCTCAAGCGCCGCCCTAATGGCACGCCGGTGGCCGACGACTTCGCGCTCGAAACCGGCGCGCTGCCCGCACTGGAAGAGGGCCAGTTCCTGATCCGCAACCATTATGCCTCGCTCGATCCGGCGCAACGCGGCTGGATGTCCGATGCGGACAGCTACATGCCGCCGATCCCGCTCGGTGCGCCGGTGCGCGCGACCACCATCGGCGTGGTCGAGGAAAGCCGCGCGGAAGGTTTCACCAAGGGCCAATGGGTGATGGGGCTGAACGCGATCGAGGACTATTCGGTCGGCACTTTGGGCGGGTTCACCCAGCCGATCGATCCGCACGCGGTGCCGCAGGTGACCAACTATCTCTCGCTGTTCGGCGCGGTCGGGATGACCGCCTATTTCGGCTTCCTCGACGTGTGCGAACCCAAGCCGGGCGATGTCGTGCTGGTCAGCGGAGCGGCAGGCGCGGTCGGATCGCTGGTCGGGCAGATCGCCAAGATCCTGGGCTGCACCGCGATCGGCATCGCGGGCGGCGCGGAAAAATGCGCGCGGCTGACCGATCGCTATGGTTTCGACCATGCGATCGACTATCGCGGCAAGGATGTGCGCGCGCTCGATGCGGCAATCCGTGCGGTCGCGCCCGATGGTGTCGACGTGATTTTCGAGAATGTCGGCGGCGATATTCTGGATGCGGGCCTCATGAACCTCAAGCCCGGCGCGCGCATCGGCCTGTGCGGGCTGATCAGCGAGTATAACGCGCCAGAGCCTGTCGGCGCGCGCAACCTGTGGCAGCTGATCGTGCACCGGGCTTCGATCCGGGGCCTGCTCGTCGCCGATTATGTCGCGCGCTTTGCCGAGGGCGGCGCGAAGATGGGCGAATGGGCCGCGGCCGGAAAGCTGGTCGTCGATGAGCATGTCGACGAGGGGCTGGACAATGCGCTGCCCGCCTTCCTGCGGCTGTTCGAAGGGTCCAACCAGGGCAAGATGATCCTGAAGATCGCCTGAGCGTGCGGCACCTGCTGGTCCTGTCGGGCGGCCATCCCTATGAGGCCGAGCCCTTTGCGGCGTTGCTCGCCAGTCTGCACGGGTGGCAGGTCGAGCATCTGGTCCATCCCGAGGCCGAGGCACTGGTCGCCGATGGCGCGGCGGAGCAGGCCGATGCGCTGCTGTTCTACGAAATGCCCGGCTTCACCTTTGCCGACGGGACGGTGGCGACGCGTCCGCCCTCCGCCGGGTTCGTTGCGGCGATCAAGGCGCATTTCGCGCGCGGCAGGGGCGCGGTCGCGCTGCACCATGCGCTGGCCGGATGGGCGGACTGGCCCGAATGGTCCGAGATGCTGGGCGGCAAGTTCCTCTATCGGCGCGAGACGCTGCGCGGGCGCGAATGCCTCGATTCGGGCTATCGGCACGATGTCGATTATGACGCGGTGGTGCTGGCGGACCATCCCGTCACGCGCGGCCTGCCCGCCCGTTTCGCGATGTGCGACGAGCTCTATCTCGCCGAGATTTTCGCCGAAGACGTCACCCCGCTGATCGCGGCAGATCATGAATTTGCCGCGCACAATTTCCATTCCGCCGCGCATGCCGTGGCGGGGCGGATGTTCGACAATTCGGACTGGCCGCATGCGCCGGGTCACAATCTGGTGGCATGGGCGAAGCCGGTCGCGGCGGGGCAGCTGGTCTATCTGCAGTTCGGCGACGGGCGAGACGCCTATGGCAATCCGCACGTGCGGCAATTGCTGGCCAACGCCCTGGATTACGTTACATGAGAGCATATTGGGGAGAGGCACGGACATGAGCAGGCTCAAGGGACGCAAGGCGCTGGTAACAGGGGCTGCATCGGGAATCGGCGCGGCGACGGTGGCACGGCTGCTCGCCGATGGCGCGACGGTGCTCGCCTGCGACATCAGCGGCGAGGGCATGGCGGGCACGTTCAACCATGTCGCCAACCTTGCCGATCCGCAGGCGATCGCGCTGCTCGCCGCCGCAGCGGAAAGCCAGCTCGGCGGGCTCGACATCCTGGTCAACAATGCAGGCGTCTGCCCGGTGGGCACGCTCGAAGACCTGACCGACGATCAGTGGCAGTTCGGGCTGGACGTGAACCTGCTCGCGCCCGCGCGGCTGGCCAAGGCGTGCCTTTCGCTGCTCAAGGCCTCCTCCGCCGGCCGGGTCATCAACACCGGATCGATCCTGTCGCGCTATGGCGATGCGGGGCTCGGCGCCTATGCCGCGTCCAAGCACGCCATCCTGGGCTTCACCCGCTCGCTGGCGATGGAGCTTGGCCCCTATGGCGTCACGGTCAATTGCGTGCAGCCCGGCTGCATCGTCACCGGCATGACCCGCGGCATGCTGGAGAATGGCGCGGCGGCCGAATATTATCGCGAGAAATCGGCGCTCAAGCGATTGGGCCAGCCCGAGGACATTGCCGATGTCATCGCGTTCCTCGCCAGCGACGATGCGCGCTTCATCACCGGCCAGGGCATCATCGCCGATGGCGGAGTGATGACGCACAGCTGAGCGGAACAGCGGTCGTCAGTCCTTGTCGAAATGGCTGACGACATCGCGGCTGGCGTGGAGGATGTTGGCTATCTCCACGCTCTCGTCGCCATATCGGAAAAAGATGATATACCCATGGGCGGCGACGCTGCGCAGCCCAGGTGCCAAGTCGCTGCGATCCGATCCCAGCGTTCCGGGTAGTGAAGCCAGATGTGAGCACCTGGCGCGCAGTTTCTCGACAAAGCGCAGTCCCGTAGGCAGATGGCGGGACTCCAGGGTGATATACCTGAGTATCTCGACGAGATCGTCTGTCGCAGCGTCAAGATAGATGAGTACCCGCACCTAATATCCTTGTGCCTTGAGCTCCTGCGCTATTGTTTCCAGGCGCCGACCCACATCATCATCCGTGTTCTCGCCACCGCGTGCAAGCGAAGTTTCGATCGTCTCGCGCAGCGCCGCAAGTTTCGTCTCGCGCTCTTCGACCAGGCGCAGGCCTTCGCGGATCACCTCGCTGGCGGAGGCATAGCGCCCGGTCTTGAGCAGCGCCTCGACATAGCCTTCCCAGCGTTCGCCGATCGATACGTTCATCGCGGTCATTCCTTCCGTTACCGACCCAGGGCCTATCACGATAACACAAATTGCGCAATTTTAGTTATTGCCACTTGCACGCCCTGCCCTAGCATTTTCGCGTATCGCGGCCTGACGCCGCAGCGGGCTATGACGGTTTCATGGCAAATCAGCACCATGGGAGCAGGGCATGACGGTGGCGGCGGAGCAGAAGAGCTTTTTCCATCCCGATGTGCTGACCAGCCCCTTCGCCTTCTATCAGGAGCATCTGGCGACCGAGCCCGTCTATCACGACAAGGCAACCGGCCTGTATCTGGTGCTGAGCCACAAGCTCGTCAGCGAGGCGACATCGCGGACGGACGAGTTCTCGAACAATTTCCAGGCGGTGCTTTCGGGCGCGCGGTCCGAGGACCCCGAGGTCAAGGCGATCCTCGACGAAGGCTGGCCGCAGGTCGATACGCTGCTCACCGCCGATCCGCCGGTGCACACGCGCTTTCGCAAGCTGGTCAACCTCGCCTTTTCCGCCCCGCGCGTGAACAAGCTCGAGGCGCATATCCGCGAGATCGCGCGCGACCTGATCGAGAAGATGCTGGCCAGGCAAGAGATCGAGTTCGTCCGCGATTTCGCGATGCCGCTACCGATCCGGATGATCTCCGAACAGCTCGGCCTGACGCATGAGGCGCCTGAAACGATCAAGCGCTGGACCGATGCCTTTGTCGACCGTCTGGGCGGCATGGTCCCAAAGGAGCGCGAGCTGCAATGCGCGCGCGAGGTGGTCGAGTTCCAGCACGCGATCAAGGCGCAGATGGACCTGCGCCGCGCCAACCCGACCGACGATCTGCTCTCCGACCTCGTCCATGCCCAGATCGATGGCGAGCGCCCGCTCGACGATGGCGAGCTGCTCTCGATCGTGCAGCAACTGCTGGTCGCGGGCAACGAAACGACCACCGCGACGCTGGCAGAAGGCATCATCCTGCTCGCGCGCAACCCTTCCGAACTCGCCAAGGCCCAGGCGGACCCGAAGATCATCCCCAACATGGTCGAGGAAATGCTGCGCCTCGCCAGCGCCTCGTCGGGCATCTGGCGGGTGATGAAGGCCGACGCTGAGCTGGGTGGGGTGACCCTGCCCAAGGGCGCGATGGTGATGATGCGCTATGCTGCGGCCAATCGCGACCCCGAACGCTATGAAGAGCCCGACCGCTTCCTGGCCGACCGGGCCAATGCGCGCACCCATTTGGCCTTCGGGCGCGGCATCCATATGTGTGTGGGCAACATGCTCAGCCGCAAGGAGATGACCGTGGCGTTCGAGGAGCTGCTGCCGCGCATATCGGGTATCACGCTCACCGACGAGGCGGCCATCGCCTATCCCCCCAACATGATGCTGCGCGGCCCGGTGACCGTGCCCGTCCGCTTCGAGACGCAGCCATGAACTTCGATTATGACGAGAGCCAGCTGTTGTTTCGCGCCTCGGTCGAGCGGTTCCTGGAAGGCTGCGACATTGCCGCGCGCAAGGCACAGCGCGCGGCACCTGGCGGCATCGACCGGGCACGCTGGCAGGCCATGGCCGAACTCGGGCTGACCGCAATGGCGCTGGCCGAGGACAAGGGCGGGCTGGGCAGCAGCCTGCTCGATCTGGTCGCGGTGGGCGAAAGCTTTGGCCAGCGCATCTCTTCGGACAACTGGCTGGAAAACGCGGTTCTGCCGATGCTGCTGGCAGGATCAGGCCTCGCTCGGGACGATGCGCGGATCGACGCGCTCGCCGCGGGCGAGGCGATTGCGGCGCTGGCGCTGTTCGAGCCCGAGGGGCGGCATGCCACGCTGCCGCGCAGCACGACCGCAAAGGCCAATGCCGGCGGCTTCGTGCTGCAGGGCGAAAAAACATTTGTGCTGGGTGGCATGGCAGCGGACTGGCTGCTGGTCAGCGCCATGACCGATACCGGCCCGGCGCTGTTCCTGGTCGCCGCCGATGCGCCCGGCGTACACCGGCGCGGTTATCGCCTGGTCGATGGCAATGAGGCAGCGGAAGTGCGGCTGCTGGGCTGCGAGGTTGCAGCCGAGGCACGGCTGGCACTCGAATGGGAGGCGGTCGAAGCGGCGCTCGCCACATCGCGCCTGGTCGCGGCCGCCGAGATGGCGGGGCTGGCGCAGCGGTTGTTTGACGACACGCTGAACTATGTCCGCCAGCGCGAGCAGTTCGGCCAGCCAATCGGGCGTTTCCAGGCGATCCAGCACCGCATGGTCGAAGCCTATGCGCGCGTTGATCAGGCCAGGAGTGCCCTGATCGCGGCAGTCACGTCGGGAGAAGCTCAGGACATTGCGGGGATGAAGGCGGTGGTCGCGGAAGCCGCGCTGGCCATCGGGCGCGAGGCGGTGCAGCTGCACGGCGGCATGGGCACCACCGACGAGCTCGAGATCGGCCATGCGCACAAGCGCGTTCTGCTGCTGTCGCAATGGCTGGGCGATCCGGCGAGCGGGCTCGATGCCTATGCGCAGGTTGCGATAAGGGATGCAGCATGACCGGCGCGGTACCGGTCGCCGAGGGTCTGTGGACCGACGATCCCCAGCCGCGCCTGATCGGCGGTCGCCATGCGCAGACCGGCGAGATCGTCTTCCCGATGCCCGGGGGCGATGCTGCGCAGCATTATGTGCCGGTACCGCTCTCTCGCACCGGCACATTGTGGTCGTGGACCAGCCAGGATTTCCGCCCGAAGTCGCCGCCTTATGCGGGGCCGGAGGACTTCGTGCCCTTCCTGCTCGGCTATGTCGAGCTGCCCGGCGAGGTGATTGTCGAGACGCGGATCGAGGGCGCGGCGCTGAGCGACCTGAGCCTCGGCATGCCGATGGAGCTGGTGCTGACCGAGTTCGCCCCGGGGCGCAACACCTTCGCGTTCAGGCCAGTTCCATGATGCGCCCCCCTCCGTTTTTCCCGAGCGTGTCGAGGGACGTCACCCAACCGTTCGAGATCACGTCCCTCGACTTCCCGGCGTGGCCGGGAAGTTCATCCCGAGCGGCTGGCTTGCCAGCCAGCCGAGGGGCTCGGGACAAACGGGCTTGGGTTGGTTGGGAGAACAGATGAGCATGACCCAGGTCCAGATCATAGGCGCAGGCATACACCCCTTTGGCCGCACCGATGGCCGGTCGGGGCGCGATCAGGGCGTGTTCGCGGTGCGCGAGGCGCTGGCCGATGCGGGGCTCGAATGGACCGATATCGAATGCGCCTATGGCGGGTCGGAGGCCGCGGGCAATGCCGATATCATGGTCAACGAGTTGGGCCTCACGGGCCTTCCATTCATCAACGTGTCGAACGGCTGCGCGACCGGGGGCAGCGCGCTCGCCTCTGCACGCAATGCCGTCGCCTCGGGCCAGTGCGATGTCGCGCTCGCGGTCGGGTTCGACAAGCACCCGCGCGGCGCATTCAACGCCAAGCCCGGCGACTGGGGCCTGCCCGAATGGTATGGCGAGACCGGCATGATGCTGACGACGCAGTTCTTTGCGCTCAAGATCCAGCGCTACATGCAGCTCCATGGCATCAGCCGCGAGACGCTCGGCAAGGTCGCGGAAAAGGCGTTCCGCAACGGCACCCTGTGCGACCATGCCTGGCGGCGCTCGCCGGTCGATCTCGACACCATCCTCAATGCGCCGATGGTCAACGATCCGCTGACCAAATACATGTTCTGCTCGCCCGCCGAAGGCGCGGTCGCGCTGATCATCGCGTCGGAGAGAAAAGCGCGCGAGCTGGGCGCGGACGGGGTCAGGATCGCCAGCATCGCGGTGCGCACCCGCCCGCCCGGATCGTTCGAGGTGTTCGCGCCCGCGATCAGCGTGGATCGCGGCGGCAAGCCCACCGAACTCGCGAGCCAGGCGGCATATGAGGCGGCAGGGATAGGCCCCGAGGATATCGATGTCGCGCAGCTGCAGGACACCGAATCGGGCGCGGAGATCATGCACATGGCCGAGAATGGCTTCTGCAAGGATGGCGAGCAGGAGATGTGGTTCGCCGAAGGCCGCACCGAACTCAACGGCCAGCTTCCGGTCAACACCGATGGCGGCTGCCTGGCCTGTGGCGAGCCGATCGGCGCATCGGGGTTGCGCCAGGTCTATGAGAACACCGTGCAGCTGCGCGGACGCGGCGGTGCGCGGCAGGTGCCGGGCCAGCCGAAGACTGCGTACAGCCATGTCTATGGCGCGCCGGGCCTGTCCGCCGTCGCGATACTGGAGCGCTGAACCATGAACGCACTTAAGGGAATGATGCAGGGCAAGGTCGCGCTGGTATCGGGCGGGGCGGAAGGTATTGGCGGCGCGACCGGGCGGCGGATCGTGGAAGAAGGCGGCAGCGTGGTGCTCGCCGATGTGCAGTTCGACAAGGCCAGGGCGCTGGCTTCGGAGCTCGGCGAGCGCGCGATGGCGGTGGCGCTCGACGTGCGCGATCTCGGGCAATGGCAGGCCGCGGTGCAGGCCGCGCAGGCGACCTTCGGCAAGCTCACGCATCTGGTCAATGTCGCCGGGATTTCGGAGCCAGGCGCGGTGGTCGATGTCGACCTGGGCAGCTGGCAGCGCACCATCGACATCAACCTGAACGGCACGTTCAACGGTTGCCGCGCCGCCATCCCCGCCATCGCGGCGGCGAACGAGCCGGGGGCCATCGTCAATATCGGGTCGATGCTGGCGCTGCGCGTCGGTTCGGGCTTTGCCGCCTATTGCGCGTCCAAGGCGGCGGTGACCGCGCTCACCAAGACCATCGCGCTCGATTGCGCCGAAAAGGGCCTGCCCATCCGGGCCAATACCGTGCATCCCGGCGCGATCCGCACGCCGATGTTCGAACGCTATCTCGATGCGCTGCCCGGCACCAATGAAGAGGTCGAAGCCATGTTCGCGGCCAACCACCCGATGGGCCGGGTCGGCGAGGCGCACGAGGTGGTCAATGCCATCCTCTTCCTGCTCTCCGATCAGGCGAGCTTCACCACCGGGGTTGATTTCACCGTCGATGGCGGCGGAAACTTCCGCAGCTAAAAGGGAAGGCAACCATGGCACAACGGATCGATGCGCATTTCGTCGCGGCGGGCAAATATCACGATATCGACTTCGCGCGGCTCGAGCTGCTGAAGCTGCTCGCCGAGCATGATCATATCCGCACCACGGTGGCGCATGATTATCACGGCGTGGGCGAGCGCCTGCCCGCCTGCCGCTTCCTCGTCACCTATACCTGCGACCTGATGCCGAGCGAGGCCGAGGCAGCCGCGATCCGGGCGTTTCTGGAAGGCGGCGGGCGCTGGCTGGCACTGCACGGGACCAACTCGATCCTGCGCTTCACCGATTCAGGCGTCGACAGCCCTGAAGAGCGGCCCGACGTGATGGACATGCTGGGTACCCAGTTCAAGGCGCACCCGCCGATCGGCGCGCCCTTCACCGTCGAGATCGTCGATGCCGATCATGACGTGACGCGCGGCATTGCGGATTTCGACGTGGTCGACGAGCTGTACCTGATGAAGCAGATGAGCGACATCCGCACGCTCGCGCAGACCCGGTTCGAGGGCGAGGCCACCGGCTTTGTCGATGCGCACTGGCCCGAAACCGTGGTCCCGGTCATCTATACCCGCGCCATCGGCCAGGGTGGAATATTGTACAATACTTTGGGCCATTGCCGCGGGCATCATGACCTGCCGGGCATGCAGGATTTCTACCCGCATCCGGAAAAGTGCGCATGGAACTACCCCGTTTACTACGAACTGTTGCGCCGCGGCATCGCCTGGGCGACCGGAAATGGCGGAATCTGACCGATGGACATGGACTTTACCCCCGAAGAGCTTGCCTTCCAGGCCGAGGTGCGCAGCTTCCTGAAAGCGCATCTGAACGAGCGGCTGGTCGAGGGCGCAAGGCGGACCCCCGGCGTGTTCGTCGAACCCGATATTGGCCTCGAATGGCAGCGCATCCTGCACGAGAAGGGCTGGCTCGCGATCCACTGGCCAGTCGAGGACGGCGGCACCGGCTGGACCCCGGTGCAGCGCTATATCTTCGAGAAGGAATGCGCACTCGCGGGCGCCCCGGCGCTGGCGGTGCTGGGGCTCAAGCTGGTCGGCCCGGTCATCTGCCGCTTCGGGACGCCCGAACAGAAGGCGCGCTTCCTGCCGCGCATCCTTTCGGCCGAGGATTACTGGTGCCAGGGCTATTCGGAGCCCGGCTCCGGATCGGACCTGGCCAGCCTGAAGACCCGCGCAGTGCTCGAGCGCGATACCTACCGCATCAACGGGTCCAAGATCTGGACCACGCACGCGCATTACGCCAACTGGATGTTCTGCCTCGTCCGCACCGACCCGGACGTGTCGGCGCAGCGCGGCATCACCTTTCTGCTGGTGCCGATGGACCAGCCGGGCGTCACCGTCACCCCCATCGTCACCATGGCGGGCGATCATGAGGTCAATCAGGTGTTCCTCGACGATGCCAGGAGCCATGTCGGCAACCGCATCGGCGAGGAGGGCCAGGGCTGGACCATCGCCAAGTTCCTGCTCGAGAACGAACGCGGCGGATCGTGCTTCGCGCCGAAGCTGATCGCCGATATCGACCAGCTCGCGCTCACCGCCGCGCGCGTGCCCAGCGGCACCAACGGCGCGCTGGTCCATGACACCGAGACTTCGCGCAAGCTCGCCTCGCTGCGGCTGCGCGCGCGCGCCTTCGAGATCAGCGAGCTGCGCATCCTGGCCGAGATCGCCAAGGGCCGCCCGCCGGGTCCGCAGACCTCTTTGGTCAAGCTGTTCTCCGCGAACTTGCGGCAGGAGCTCGATACGCTGGCGATGGAAATCCACGGGCTCGCCGGGCTGCAACTGCCCGCAGAGCGCCCGCTCTACGGCAACGAGGCGCCCGAGCCGGTGGGCAGCATCGAGGCGCAGATGGCGGCCGGCCGCTATCTCAACTCGCGCGCCTGGACGATCTTCGGCGGGTCGGACGAGGTGCAAAAGAACATCATCGCCAAGACCGTGCTGGGGTTGTGAGGCGGCACCCAGGCGTGCCACACTCGCCTGACCCCGTTCTGGGTGCAGACAAAAAGAAGCAGGAGAGCCCCGAATGGACGTCACGCAGATCATGTACCGCCCCGGCCTGATGCAGGGCGAGCGCATCCTGGTCACCGGGGGCGGCACGGGACTGGGCAAGGTGATGGCCGAAGCGTTCCTGTATCTCGGCGCCGAAGTGCATATCTGCGGGCGGCGCGGCGCGGTGCTCGAGGCGACGGCGGACGAGCTGATGACGCGGCATGGCGGCACTGTCGGCGCGCATGTCTGCGATATCCGGGACGCCGCGTCGATCGACGCGATGGTGGCCGCGATCTGGGCGCAGCACGGGCCGCTTACGGGCCTGGTCAACAACGCGGCGGGCAATTTCATCAGCCGTACCGAGGACCTCAGCGTCAACGGCTTCAACGCGATTTCGGACATCGTGTTTCGCGGCACCTTCTACATCACGCACAATGTCGGCAAGCGGATGATCGCGGAGAATATCCGGGGCAATTTCCTCGCGATCCTCACCACCTGGGTTTGGAACGGCGGGCCGTTCACCGTGCCCTCGGCCATGTCCAAGGCGGGGATCAACGTGATGACGCAATCGCTCGCCACCGAATGGGGGCGCTACGGATTGCGCTTCAACGCGATCGCGCCGGGCACCTTCCCGACCAAGGGGATGACCGAGCGGCTGTCGCCCGGCAATAGTCAGGGGCTTCAGGGCCAGAATGCCGATCGCGGCAACCCGATGGGCCGGGTGGGCGAGATGCACGAGCTGGCCAACCTGGCGGTGCTGCTGATGGGGCGCGGCGCGGACTATATCAACGGCCAGACCATCGCCATCGACGGCGCGGGCTATCAGGCCAATTCGGGCAATTTCTACCAGAGCCTCTCGCGGATGGACGACCAGCAATGGGCGGACATGGCGGCAATGATCCGGGGGGCCAATGCCAAGGACAAGGCAGCGCGAACAACGGGTTAGGGGCCGGTGCGGACCTTTTGTCACACTGGCCGCAAAAAGCACCCGTCTGCCGCGCAATCCGTAGCGTTAGCCCGCATCCTCACCTAGTCTCGCCCGCAGGAGAGACGGATCGAATCAAGGGGAACACCATGATCGAGACAGATGCCACGTTCAGTTCGGCCACAATCAGCCCGGCCAAGTTCAGCGAGAATCTGGAGGCGCGCAACAGCCCGTTCAACACGCTGGCGCAGCGGGTCACGATCCGCCGGGTCGAGGATATTCGCGACGCTGCCATCGCGCTGCACGAGATGGCACAGGCGCGCGGCTTCCGCGTCGCGGCGTGCGACGACATCTCGTCCAAGGAGCCGATGGTCGATGCCGATGGCGCGATCATCAACGGCGAAATCTTCGGCTGGATGGCCGATGGCGAACGCTGGTGGGAGGATACGCGGCTCGCGCTCAACTCGCCGCTGCCGCGCGCCTGCCGCTACGAGAGCGAGCCCTTCTGGTGCAACGAGACCGGCATGTACGGCCGCTGGCGCAACGAATATCTCGAGGAAATGGACCTGACCGATTTCCGCAAGCGCTCGCTGGTCCATGCCGCGATCGTCGTGCCGGTGCACCTGCCGTTCGGCCAGATATCCGCGGTCAGCTTCACGCCGATGGACCGGTCGCTCACCGACCTGTCCGAACTGTTCGAAAAGCATGCCGACCTGATGGCCTCGATGACCCGCCGCTTCATCGCGGGCTATGTGATGGTGATGCGCACCAAGCGCCGGATGCCGGCGGACTGCATGCTCTCCAAGCGCGAGGTCGAATGCCTGCGCTGGGCGGCGATCGGCAAGACGGACAAGGAGATCAGCATGATCCTCGACCGCAGCCACGCGACCATCCGCTACCACATCCACCGCGCGGGCGAGAAGCTCGACGCGGTCAACCGCAGCCAGACGATCTTCAAGGCCGGGCAACTGGGCTATCTGGGCGCGAGCGATTGAATCGGTTGCTCTCCCCCCTTCAGGGGAGAGACGCGAGACTTGGCGGCTTTGCAGCCTAGTCGCAGCAGAGAGGGGCTGTGCGCTACGCCCCCCCTCTCAACTTCGCCTAGCCAGCAAGCTGGCAAGGCTGCGTATCTCTCCCCTGAAGGGGAGAGAGCTGGCATCACCCCAGCACCCGCACAGGATCGCTTCCGTCCCAGCTCTTCGCCGCCTCTGCGATCATCGCGAAAAACCCTTCGCTGCCGCTCGCCGGCTGCAATATCTCGACGATCGCCCCGGCATTGGGCCGCGTCTCGGCGGGGCCGCAATCGGCATAGATGACCGCGCCGTCCGCGCCCACCTTGCCCTCGACCAGCACGAGCCCGCCGCGCGATTCGACCGCACGGCGCGCTGCGGCGATATCGTCGGTGAGCAGGCAGACATGGTGCATCGGCTGCCCGCCGGGCCAATAGTCGCCGCGATAGATCGAGGGCGCGTCATTGTCCTGCCGGATCAGTTCCACCTGCACATCGCCCCATTGCGCCAGCGCGATAGTGAAGGTGCAATCGGAAGGTTCCCCCATGAAACGCGCGTCCTCGAGCCGAATCCGTTCCATGACGAAGAACGGCCCCACGCCCATATTCTCGGTCCAGTGGCGGAGCGCGGCGTCGAAATCCTCCGGCACGAAGGCGATCTGCATCGGCTTGCCGATCGCGGCGATGGTGGCGGCGGTGTCTGCAGGCATGGCACTCCCTCCCCTCACTAAACCAATAGTGTCATTGCCTTGCCCTCTTCTGGCATGGTGCCTGCAATTGCCATTGTCCAAATTGGGAGGCCCCGATGGCCGAACGCGATCCTTCCGACAGCCTGACCCCGGACTGGGCAGCGTCGCGCAAGCTGCGCGCGCGCGAGATCCGCCGCAAGATCGTCGCGAACGTGGCGAACAGGACCACCGACATGGCCGACGGACCGCTGCCGCTGCACAAGTCGGTCTATACCGATGAAGCGCGGTTCGAGGCCGAGCGCGAGCACCTGTTCCTGGGCCAGCCGCTGGTTGCGGGGCTCTCCGGCGATATTCCCGAGCCCGGCGACTATCTGGTGTTCGATGCCGCCGGCCCCTCGATCCTGGTGATTCGCGGCAAGGACGGCGTGGTCCGCGCGTTCCGCAACCTGTGCACGCATCGCGGCGCCAAGCTGGTCGAGCAGGCCGAGCCGTTCACCGGCAAGGCCGGGCGCATCTCCTGCCCGTTCCACGCCTGGACCTTCGACAATCTGGGTCGGCTGGTGGGCCAGCCGGGCAAGCCGGGCTTTGCGGATTGCGCAATCGGCGCGCGCGACCTGCTCGAACTGCCGTGCAGCGAATATCTCGGCCTCATCTTCGTGCGCGCGTCCGAAGGCGAGCCGATCGACGCGGCGGCGCATCTGGGCGATTTCGCCGACCAGCTCGCGCTGATCGAGCTCACCCGCGCGGTGCCGGTGAAAAAAGGCATCCTCACCGCCGATTCGAACTGGAAATTCGCGCTCGACACCTATGGCGAGGGCTATCATTTCGCCGCGCTGCACAGCTCGACCATCGGCCAGACGCACTATAACGACATCTCGGTGCTCGAACGCTTCGGCCGCCATCACCGTATCAGCTTTCCCGACAAGACCATCGGCGATCTGGTCGGCAGGGACGAGGCCGAATGGCCCGATACCGAATATGGCGGGGTGCATTATCTCTTTCCCAACACCGTGATCTTCTTCGGCGCGGTGACGCCCGGCGTCTATTTCACCCAGGTCTTCCGCCTCTTCCCCGATGGCGTCGGCAGGACTCGCTGCCAGTTCGCGGTCTATGCCCCGTTCGGCATCATCGACGAGGAATATCGCGGGGTGTGCGAATTGGCCTACGATGCCACCGCGACCGTCGTGCAGACCGAGGATTATCGCGTCGCCAGCCACGGCTATGCGAACCTCATGACCGCACCAGCGGATTTCCACGTCGTGCTGGGCGCGAACGAAAGCGCGCCGCAAGCGGTGCACCAGCATATCGCCGAGGTGATCGGGATGCCTTTGTAGCGCGGCACATCCGTTTGTCCCGAGCGTGTCGAGGGACCTTACGCGACCCTTTCCGATCACGTCCCTCGACTTCGCTCGGGACAAACGGGAGGGGGCAAGCAGAGAACAAGATATTGAGGAGAGCAAGATGGAAGACGCGAGCCGGACCTACCCCGCCGACCGCTGCCCCGCGATCACGGTCGACGAGATTCTCGATCTCGACAGCCGCGAGGTGCCGCCCGAGGTGCGCGGCGACAGCTGGCGCGATCTGGGCACCGAGCCGGTCATGGCCGAGCGCTATACGAGCGCCGCGTTCTTCGAGGCCGAGAAGAAGCACATGTGGCCCAACGTGTGGCAGATGGCTGCGCGCGAGGACGAGCTGCTGCAAGCCGGCGACTATGTCGTCTACAACAATGTCGGGCGATCGTACCTGATCGTCCGGCAGGATGACGGGTCGGTCAAGGCGTTCCACAATGTCTGCCTGCACCGCGGCCGCAAGCTGCGCACCGAAAGCGGATCGGCGGACGATTTCACCTGCCCGTTCCACGGCTTTGCCTGGAAGACCGATGGTGGCCTCAAGTACATCCCCTGCGAATGGGATTTCCAGCACCTGAAAGAGCGCGACATGAGCCTGCCCGAGCTGCGCGTCGAGCGCTGGCAGGGCTTCATCTTCGTCACCGAAAGCGCGACGCAGGTGAGCTTGCGCGACTATATGGGCGCGGAAGTCTACGACCGGTTCGCGCGCTGGCGGCTCGACGAATGCTATACCGCTCTGTGGGTCGGCAAGGTGATCAACGCCAACTGGAAGGCGGTGTCCGAGGCGTTCATGGAGGCCTGGCACTCGATCGTCACCCACCCCCAGATCCTGCCCTATACCGGCGATGCCAATACCCGCTATTCGATGTGGGGCGATCATGCCAACCTGGCGCTGACCCCGTTCGGCCTGCCGAGCCCGCATCTGGCGGCGGACAACCTGTCCGAAGACGACATCATCGCCGCGTTCAGCCGCACCTCGGGCCGCTCGGCCTCGCTCGAGGGGCGCAAGCTGAACGAAGGCGAAACCGCGCGCAAGGCCATGGCGGAAATCAACCGCGCCAATTTCCTCGATGCGCTGGGCTATGACAGTGCGGGCATTTCGGACAGCGAGATGCTCGACGCGTTCACCTACAATATCTTCCCCAATCTATCGCCCTGGGGCGGGTTCGTGCCCAATATCGTCTATCGCTGGCGCCCCTGGCCCGACCAGAACGCGACGCTGATGGAGGTGCGCCTGCTGGGCCGCAAGCCGAAGGATGGCGCGATGCCCGAAGCGGCGGAAATGCGCTTCCTGACACCCGATGAGCCCTGGGCCACGGTCACCGAATGGGGCGCGCTGGGCGAAGTGTTCGACCAGGACATGGAGAACCTGCCCTATGTGCAGGAGGGTCTGATCGCGTCAGCAAACAACCGGGTCGAGCTGGGCCGCTATCAGGAGGGACGCATCCGCCAGTTCCACCAGACGATGGACAAGTATCTGGCGGGGCAATTGCCTTGAGAGCAGCGACGATGCTTCGAGCCCCGATGCCCCCTCTTCCGTTTGTCCCGAGCGTGTCGAGGGACCTTTCACCGCCCTTTCCGATTATGTCCCTCGACTTAAGTTTACCCTGAGCGGCTGGCTTGCCAGCCAGTCGAAGGGCTCGGGACAAAC
>NZ_LSIS01000087.1:0-12254 GCF_001556365.1 Blastomonas sp. CCH1-A6
GGGCTTCCGCACCGATGGCGCCGAAACCGAGACCGCCGCGATACCTGGCCCCTCGCGCGACCAGATGGCGGCGGCCGCTGCCCTGCCCCAGGGCCAGCAGGACATGATGATCCAGCAGATGGTCGATGGCCTGGCCGAGCGCCTCAAGCGCGAGCCCGGCGATACCGATGGCTGGATCATGCTGCTGCGCAGCCGGATGCAGCTGGGTGAGACGGGCAAGGCCCAGGCGGCGCTGCGCGATGCCACGGCAGCGCTCAAGAACAAGGCTGCAGACCAGCGCAAGGTGCGCGAAGCGGCAGCGGCCCTGGGTGTCCCCGGCGCCTGAAACGATCGGCCAGCGCCACCGTGCCCGATCTCGTCCCGTGCGACGAAATTGATCCAAACTGGATCGATGTAACGGTTTAATCGTTGCGTAGCGAACGTATCGCCAATAGCGATTCGCAAATCATTATCAATTAACCGTGTTACTCGCAGGCGAATCCCTGCTATTGCGCGTAACCATTGCCAACCGGGATTTCGACCAGCCTCATGCCCGAACTGGACCATGTCGAGCGCGCATCGCAAGCCATAGAGGCTGCGCAAACGCTTGAGGAACTTCTGGAAATTACCGCGCATGCGGCAACGCCCTTCGGCTTTGCGCATGCAGCGCTGGCGCGTCACGTGCATGTGCAATCCGGGCTGATGGAGCCCGAAATGGTTACCAACTATCCGCAGGCCTGGCACGACCTGTTCGCGCGACGGGATTATGGCCTCACCAGCCCGGTGCTCGCGGCATGCCAGCGCCGCGGTGGCGCCATCCGCTGGGAGGATCTGGAAACGATCATTCCGCTCACCCGCATCCAGCGCGAATATCTGGAAGAGATGCGCAAGCTGGGCCTGAACTCGGGCTGCACCATTGCCGGGCACATGCCCGACAGGCCCACCATCTCGGTGCATTTCGTCGTTGCCGGCGGCGAGCCGCTCGAAGCGCGTCCGTTCATGCTCGCCATCCTGCTCGGCATTGCCGCCGGGCAGCAGGCACGCACCCTGTGGCAATCGCAACTGCCCCAGGTGCAGGTCACCCAGGAAGAGCGGCTGTCGCCGCGCCAGGTCGATTGCATCAAGCTGGTCGCTCGCGGCATGACGAGCTGGGAAATCGCGGCGGTGCTCGGCATTTCGGACCAGACGGTGAGCGAATATCTCACCGATGCGCGCCGCCGCCTCGGCGTGTCCAACCGCGCGCAGCTGGTGCTCAAGTCACTGAAACTCGGCTATTTCACACTCGACGACGTCACCGAATAGCCACCGGCCAGCCCCCGGCCTGTACGATCGTCCAGCTTGATCGGCTGCGCCCCGAGCAGCGAAAAGCGCTCGGCCGATGAGGCGCATCGCCGCGCCGATCGCTTCTGGAGATCGACCTGTGAAACACGCAACCGCAACCGCCGCGCTGGCCGCCATGGGCGTGCTGGCAACCACGACAGCCATGACCGTCGGCGCTCCGCCGGCCGAGGCCAAGACGATCGCCGGCGATTGCTCGCTGACCGTCGACGGCAAGGTCTATGTCGACATCAAGAAGACCTGCCGCATCGAGTTCATGGGCGGTGACGGATCGTTCACGATCAATGCGGGCACCACCAAGCCGGGCTATTTCGCCTATGTCACCATGCTGGAAAAGGGACTGGCCAGTGTCAGCTGGAACGAGACGCCCAAGTCCATGAGTGCGCAGGCGCCGCTGGGCGAGGACTTCCGCCGCAAGGGCGGCTGCTGGATCGGCAAGCGCGCGAAGGTCTGCGCGTTCAAGGGATGAGCCTGCAACAGCGCACGCGCTAGGCCTGCTGCATCCAGATGGCGGTGATGCCGGTCCCGCCCCCCGGCCGCGATTCCACCTCTAGCACCGCATCGATGCGGCGGGCGCGCTCGCGCATGATCTGCAGCCCCAGATGCCCGCCGGGGACCTTGTGCGGATCGAAGCCGCTGCCATTGTCCCTGATCGACAGCATTGCCTGACCCGGCAGCGCTTCCAGAGCGATGCTCACCTGGCTTGCGCCGGCATGGCGGGCGATATTGTTGAGGCTCTCCTGCGCGATGCGATACAGCATCGCCTGGACATCGAGCGGAAGCAGCGTATCGCCGCTGATATCGCATGCGATCTGCACGCGGTCGCCCTGCCCTTCGGCAAATTCCCGGGCCAGCGCGGCAATGAGATGCGCCAGCGGCTGTTCGACCATGCCTTCGGCGCGCAGCTCATTGAGCATCAGCCGCATCTCCGCCAGTGCGTGCCGGTTCATCTGCGCGAGTTGCCGGAGCTTGCCGGTCGATGCCTGTGGGTCATGCTGCCACTGATCCGCCAGCGCGTCCGACAGCATGGCGGCGGAAAACAGGGTCTGCGAGACGGTATCGTGCAGGTCTCCCGACAGGCGGTTGCGCTCTTCCAGCCGCGCGTTGCGCGCCGCAAAATCGGCGAGTTCGGCACTGCGGCTTGCCACCTGTTCCTCCAGCGTATTGACCAGATGGTTCTGGGCGCGTGCCATTTCGTTGAAGGACTCGGTAAGATAGCCGATCTCGTCGTTGAAGCTGACCTCGACCTGGCGGTCGAGTTCGCCATCGCGGAACCGTCGCATCGCGCGCAGCAGGCGGTCCAGCGGGCGCACCAGAAAGCCCTGGAACAGCAGCGGCATGCCCAGCAGAACGATCAGCATTGTGCCCAGGGTGAAGCCGAGGACGGGCGCATAAAGCCTGTCGAGATGCGCCAGGAACGCACGGTAGTGGTCGCGCATGATTGGCGCTGCCCCCGGATGCTCGAGCCCCGGGGTGATCCCGGTCATCCAGGGCGCGCCCAGCGGATCGGCCAGCTGATAAGGCGGAGCCGCAGGTCCCGACAGATGGGTCAGCACGATCCGCCCATCCGCATGCACCACCGTCTGGACCGCCCAGCAAGCCGTGTCGGCCATGGCAGAACAGCGGTCCTTCCGCGTGACCACCAGCCGGTCTGCCACGGCGCGCGCGGTAACGTCGCTTCCCTCGGGCGGAATGCGCATCAGCAGCGGACGGATGGCGGGCCGGACTCCATAAGCGATGGTCGAGTCGATCAGATGCGGCAAAGCATCAAAGCCTATCGATCCGTGCCCGGCGACATAGGCCGCGCGATAGGACTTTCCATAGAAGCGCACCGTGAAAGGCAGCACGATGCGCGCCCCGTCCGGCCCGATCGGTCGCCCGCTGGTCGGAAGCGGCGCGGCAGGACGCTCACGGACCTGATAGCCGCCCTTTGCCATCGGTACGAATTCCAGAGCAGTGCCCGGCTGCGGCAGATCGGCTGGACGAAATTGCGCGATATAGGGTGTCGCCAGCACCCAGCATGCACCATTGATCGCTCCGAACAGCAGGACCAGGCTGATGATCGTGAGCTTGAAGATGAAGGACGAGCGCTCGGGGAGATAGCCGAAATAGACCAGCGTCAGGCCCGTCAGCTGCACCAGCGTCGACCAGCAGATGAGCAGGTCCATCGAGAACGGGCCCAGATAACCATCGCGCTGGAACAGCAGAGCACAGGTATGGGCGATCGGAAACAGGGCGAACAGGATGAACCCGCGTGCCGCGCCTGCGCTGCGATTGGCCGGGCGGCGCAACAGCATCGCCAGCCAGGTGCCCAGGCCCTTGTCGCGCGACCGGCCTTGCGCATGCGCAAGCTGGCGCATGAATACCAGGATCGCCCAGATCATGCTGGCGCTGGTCCAGATGGCGGCCCAATCGGGACGGAACCAGATGCGGTGCTCGGCGAGCGTCCAGTCGGTATGAAGCGAACTGGCAATCTCGAGACAGACACACACGCTCATCGCCATCCCGACCAGCATGGCTTCGCGCTGGGCACCGGGCAGCCATTGCGGCACCCGATAGGCGAACTGGACGAAGGCGATCGCCGAAATGCCGGTAAAGGCGGTGACCCAGGGCATGGCCAGCACGACGAGACTGTCGGGCGCCAGCCATGGCATCGCATAGCTGGTCCAGCCGCCGCCGGTCAGCGCATGAAGCAGCGAGACGAAAAGGCCCGGGACAAAGCACCAGAAAGTGAGGCCGAACAACAGCGTCGGCGCGGTAATGCCGCCACCGCGATGCTCGCGTACCAGCCGGTGAGCCACATAGACCGACAGCACGAGCGCCAGCAGCAGCTCGACCAGAAAGCTGACCGCGCCGGGGTTCCAGTACAGCGTCTGCACCGCGTCACGCACGGCTCAGGGTCTGTGGGCGCGCACAGGCTCGCCGATATGCCGATGTTTCGCCAAGATCCCCCCGGACCGCGTCGTTTCGATCCCCCAGCATGGCAGAAATGGGCGGGGCGATAAAGCGCCCCACCCGCTCTTCTCCAGCCAGAGGCCGATCAGGAGTGGCCCATGGCCTTGTGGGTGCAGTTTTCCAGCGCGACCATCACGTCCTCCATCTTCGTCCGGCCGATCGGCCAGCTATAGGCTTTGCTGCCGAGAGTGATGTCGATGGTGCCCTGCACGGTCATCAGCGCGTTGATCGCGTTGGGATCGACAGCAGCCCAGGCACGGATCCGCTTGGGATCGGTCGCAGGCGTCGCCGAGAAGGTTTCGCCGCCGAAGTGGAAATCGATCGTCCTGGCCGGCACCGGCACGCCGGGCACGCTGATCGAATAGACGAGCGCCCTGGTATAGGCGATCCGCAGCATGTTGGGCCCGGGCGACAAGGTCGCTGCGCAGCGGTCGAACTTGCCCTTTTCGGTGATGTAGTCGATCGTGAACGGGCCGACCTTGGACTGCGACAGCGTCCCGGTCTGCGCCTCTCCGGCGGCGGACCAGGCCAGCGGCGCGGCCAGTGCGGCCGTTGCGGCCAACATCACATGGGCATGCTTCATGATGATCTTCCTGTTCGAGAGCGTGGATTGAAAAGCGGCGTCACATCGCGCCCCAGCTGCCATCGGGCTGCTTCGTCATCAGCGTGAACGATCCGGGATCGATCTCCATGTCGGCCTGGCCCATCTGGAAGTACCAGCCATGGCCCTGCGACACGCGCCAGAAGGCGGCGAGCTCGTCATTGACGCCGAGGTCACCGCATGCGCTGCGCGGGCCGGTCTGGGTTTCTCCGCCGGGTACATCGACCACCAACGCGTCGCTGGGCCAGCCCTTGCCCCGGGCGGGGCGTGCCGAACATTTGCTGGCTTCTGCCGGCTCGGCGATCGCCTGGCGCGCCCACGCAGTCACCCCCTGCCGGGCATCGCCCTTGACCGGATAGACCAGGACATAAGCGGGCGGCTCGTCGATCTTGCCTAGATAGGCGGAGCTGACCAGCTTGAGCTCGCCGCGCTCGGCACCGCCGGAAAATTCGAGCTTCGTCTCGCCCGCATCGCATTTCAGCCCGCGATACAGCAGCACGCCATCGGGCATCTGCGTTTCCATCACCTGCCAGCCGCATCCATCGGGCGCTTGCGGAGAGCTGCTGGCATCCATGGCCAGATAATTGATCGCGCGCCCAGCGCACAGCCCGGTCAGCTCCAGGCGCTCACCGTCATCCGCGCAGGATTGCTCTGCTGCGGGGGAGGCAGGGGCCTCCGCTTCTTCGCTCGGTGCTCCACTGCAGCCGCCAGCCGCCAGCGCCGCCAGTGCGATTGCCGCCATCCATCTTGCCATGCGCCCCCCTTTGGCTGACCGCTGCCGGACTGATCGGGGGAAATGGCATCGCCAGCAAGCCGGGCTGGACGATTGTCCAGGCGCTCAGAAATCGCTGTTGCTGACCAGCCGGTTGCGGATCGCCATCGCAGCAGCCTCCGCGCGGTTCGACACGCCCAGCTTCACCAGGATCGCGCTGACATGATAGCGCGCCGTGGGCATGGAAATGCCCAGATATTTCGCGATCTCCGGGTTGGTATAGCCCTTGCTGAGCAGGGCCAGTACCCGCCGCTGCTGCGCAGACAGCTCCAGATCGTCCTCGCCTGGCGTAGTCGGGTCGAAGGCGGTGGCAACCTGCGGCAGGCAGCCGGGATCGACCACCGTTTCGCCATCGTGCACCTTGCGGATCGCGACGCTGAGGTCGCTGGCCGAAACGCTCTTGGGCAGAAACCCCCGTGCCCCTGCGGCAAGCATTCGCGCGACCGTCGGCGGATCGGCGAAGCTGCTCAGCGCGATCACGGCAACATTGGGGTGGTATTTGCACATCGCCTCGGTCGCCGCGATGCCGCCCATGCCCTGCATCCGCACATCCATCAGCACCACATCGGGGCGATGACGCTGGCACTGGAACAGCGCCTCCTCGCCATTTTCCGCCTCGGCGACGACCACCAGACCGGGGACACTGCCGATCACCTGCGCAAGTCCGGCCCGAACGACCATATGGTCATCGACCAGAAGGATGCGCACGGGTTCGGCAAATACGGCGCTATCGCACTCCGCCGCGCCGGCTGCAGGTCCGGGCTCGCCCCCTGCTCCACCCGTATCGATCGTGCAGGACATCCGCCCCCCCAAGGCCGCTGCTGCGGGCCAGATCTCATCCCGGGAACATTGCCCCGGTTCCTGTCCCAGTCTCGCACTTATGCGGCGTTCGCAAGACTGTACAAACGTCCAAGCCCGTCGGTTTGCGCCTGCCCCCGGCTCAAGACATGCGCGCGCTTTGAACAATGCGATGGAAATCGCCGATGTTCCGCTCGAAATAATGGAGGCGCGGTGCATCGAACCCGATCATGTAAAGCCGACCTGCGACGATCGCGGCATGCGCCTCTCCCTTGCGGGTGAGCTGATCCTGGTCGACATATTCATATGTGAACATGACGCCATCCTGCCCCAGAAAGCGCGTCGGCTGCACATCGGTAACGCGGAAATCGGCAATCTGCTTGGCGGTGCGATAGGTTGCCTCGAACAGCTCGGGCAGCTCGACGAGCAGGGTTCCGGCACCGAATTTCGGCAAGGGCTCGCGCTTCTTGCTGCGTTCGCGCACCAGCGGCTTGCCCGGCTCGATCCCGGCGAAAAAGGTGAGGTCATTGAGTTGTCCGCCATCGAGCGTCCAGGTCTCCGTATGCTTGCCGACATTGCCGTCGAGCCGGTTCCAGTCGCGCCCCGGTGTGACGGTGAGCGGCGAATCGGCGATGCTGACCGCCACCCCCTGCTCGCGCAGCTTGTGCGCCATGGCGGCGGAGGGCAGCAAAGCGACGATCAGCGTGACGGCAAGCGCAGCGATAAGGCGGGACATCATGGCGCGGGCACCTCTTTGGGGATCATCATGCCGATCAGCTTCGCATCCGCTGCATCGGGCTTGAGTTCGAGATAGCGGAGGAGCGCCTTCTGCCCCGCAGCCGCCTGACCGGTCTTGAGCAATGCCAGGCCGAGGCCGCGATGCGCCTCGGGATGGGCGGGATCGAGCGCGATCGCCTCGTCATAGAATTGTGCGGCATGGACAAGATCGCGCGGCGCGCCGCGCAAGCGATAGAGCTCGCCGCGCGCATGCCAGAGCGGCGCGGTCCAGCCGCTTTCGGCCAGCGACTGGATGATATATTCGCTTGCGCCGAAATCATTGAGCTTGATCTGATCGTCGAGCAGCTGCGGCAGCCAGGGCGCGAGCGCCGCCCGGTAACGCGCCGCGCCATCATCGCGCGTCGCGGCTTCGGGCCGGGCAAGCAAGGCGAGCGTCGTGGCGCGTTCCGCTTCGGGTGGGTGCGTCGAATAAAAGGGGATCCGATCGAAGCGCGGCTTCTTGAGTCCCTTGGCCCGAGCATCTGCGGTAAACTCCGCCATCAGGCGCTCCCAGACCTGCGCCGCAGCCTGGGGCCGGAGCGCGCTGGTGTTGAGATAGCTTATGCCGAGACCGTCGGCCTCCCGTTCCTGATCGCGATTGAAGCGATAGATGCTGCCGATAATCGTCAGCTGCAGATTGCGATAGGTGCGCAGCATGTCATAGCTCGGAGCTAGCGAGGCCAGCACCCCCGCCCAGGCCAGCACATCGCCTCCCGAACGCTGCGCCTTCAGCCTCTCGAGAGAATGGCGAGCTTCGAAATGGCCGAACTCATGGCCGAGCACGGCGCCCAACTCGGCCTCGCTATGCACACGCAGCAGCAGTCCGGAATAAACCTGTATGAGTCCATTGGGCGACATGCTGGCATTGAACATTGGCACGCGAACGATATAGATTCGCGTTGCGTCGCATCGATCCTGACCTACGGTATCGCACAGAACCTTCGTGACATAGGCCTGCAAGGTTGGATCGCGGATGATCATGTCGGACTGGGCAAAGCGACGCTCCTCCTCGTCCATTTCCCGCCAAAGACCCTGTTCATCCACGCCCTGCGGCTGATAGGCCCCGGCATAAGGCGGCGGAAGCGGAGGTTCGGCTTGGGCGGAAACGCCCGCAGCAAGGGCCAGCACGCCGACCGCCAACCGCATCCGCGCGATCATGGCCTGGCCTGCGCGGTTGCGGCTGGCGCTGCGGCCTCTCTCGCAATCGTGCTGCCCGGAAAATCCTCGAGCAACTGGCGCACGCGCTTCATCGCGCCGTCGGCCTCGCGCACATCGCCGCCCATCTGGAAATCGGCGTTCAGCCACAGCAGATCACCGGTCTTGAGGTCGACCAACCCGGCATAGCCCGCGTGCACGCCCGAGCTTACCCCAACCCCGGCGACGAGCCCGACGATCTGAAGCATCTTTCGCCCGGTCGAGCCATATTGATCGTCCGTATAGAGGAACAACGCATAATCGGCCTGGTCTGCGCCGGGCAGCTTCGCCACATCGGGTCCGAGAGACCAGTCGAACTGGCCCGCCTTGTTGTCGCGCTTCTTGGTGGGCAGGCGATTGCCGACGAAGAACTGATATTCGATCACGGCCCTCGATACCGCCGCAAACAGTGCCTGATGCTCAGCAACAAGCCGGGCATCCTCGCCATAGGCTTCGGGCGCTGCAATCACGCGGTTGCCCAATTGCCGCTGCAGTTCGACCAGGGCCGCATCGATATGGCGGCGCGCCTGATCGGTCCATTCGGCGCGCGGTTCGGCCATGCCCCCGGTCGATTGCTCGGCCACGCGCACCGAGGGGCGCAACACCAGGATGGTCTTGCCACTTTGCGGCGGAAGGGCAAAGCCCTGCCGCACCGCCGATCGCTCCTGCGCCAGTAGCGGGGTCGAAACCGCCGCTCCCAAGAACAGAAGCGAAGCCAATAGGCCGAATATCGCTCGCATCCCCTACCCCCCGTTCAATCACGGGAGCATAAAATAACTTCGGCCCGTTATTCTATGGGAAAGCGCGCCATTGCTTCATTATGGATATGATTGTCGGTATCGCCCAGAAATGCTTAGCGCGCCCCGAACAGGGCGGAGCCAACGCGGACATGCGTCGCGCCAATTCTCACGGCGGTCTCGTAATCGCCCGACATGCCCATGCTGAGCTGATCGAGGCCATGTTCGCGGGCGAGCTTGGCGAGCAGCGCGAAATAGGGTGCAGGCTCCAGATCGGCGGGCGGCACCGCCATCAGCCCAACGACCGGCAGGCCGAGCGCCTTCACATCGGCGAGAAACCGCGGCAGCTCGGCGATCGCGCAGCCGCCCTTCTGCTCTTCCTCGCCGATATTGACCTGGACGAAGCACGGCACGCGCCGCCCCGCCTTGTCCATCGCGCCCGCGAGCGCCCTGGCCAGCGACGGACGGTCGAGCGAGTGGATGCAGTCGAACAGCGCGACCGCCTCGTCCGCCTTGTTCGATTGCAGCTGGCCGACCATGTGCAGTTGCAGATCGGGATAACGCTCGCGCAGGGGCGGGAACTTGAGCGCGGCCTCCTGCACCCGGTTCTCGCCGAACACCATCTGCCCCTCGCCGATCAGCGCCTCGATCGCCTCGACCGGCTTGGTCTTGGAAATGGCGATGAGCGTCGTCGATCCGGCAGGGCGACCGGCGATTTTCTCCGACCGGGCGATATTGTCACGCACGGTCGAAAGCGGGGTGGTGGGGGCGTCGCTTTGTATATCCATGGCGCGCGGCTATAAGCCCGGACATGCGCCGCCGCCAGCCCGGAAACACGAAGTCAGGCAATGCCCTGCCCACACTTTGGCTGATCAGCGACGCGCGCAACGACGCCGTGCTCGAACGCGCGATCCGGCGACTGCCGTGCGGATCGGGGCTGGTGTTCCGCCATTATCACCTCGCCGCCGAGCCACGGCGCGCGCGGTTCAAGCGGCTCGCCAAACTGATCCGCGCGCGCGGCGGCGCGATCGTGCTGGCAGGCGATGTGCCCACCGCGCGCCGCTGGCGCGCCGACGGCAACTATGGCGCGCCCGGCGGCAAGGCGGATGCGCGGCTGATCCGGCTGCTGACCGTGCACAACATGCGCGAACTCGCCCGCGCCAACCGGGCGCCGGGGGGCGCTCAGGCGCTGATCTCCCCCGTCTTCGCAACGCGCACCCATCCCGGCGGCGCACATCTGGGGGTGCAGAAATTCGAGGGGCTCGCCCGCCTGTCCCGCCTGCCCGTCATTGCGCTCGGCGGCATGACCCGGGTGCGGGCGACGCAGATCGGCGCAATCGTCACCGGCTGGGCGGCGATCGACGGGCTGTCGGGCTGAGCGCATCGGTCACCCGAACGAACGCCGCGCCATCTCGATCAAGGCCCTGAACGCGGCAGAGGCGTTGCGGCGGTTCGGATAATAGAGGCACAGGCGCGCCAGCGGCGGGGTCCAATCCGCCAGCAGGCGAACCATCCGCCCTGCCTCCAGATCCTCGCGGACGTCGGATTCCATGAAATAGCCGATGCCCATATTCTCGAGCGCTGCGATCCGCGCCAGGCTCGCCTCGTCTAGCGTGATCGGACCCTCGACATCGATCTGGAAAGGCTGGCCGTCCCTCTCGAACTGCCAGCGATGCAGCGCCCCGTTGGGCAGCCGGATGCGCAGACAGCGATGCCGCATCAGGTCCGGCGGCGTTTCCGGCATGCCATGCGCCTCGAGATAGGCGGGCGATGCAACCACGGCAAAGCGGCGCGGTGGCCCGACGGGGATGGCGATCATGTCGCTGGGCACAAGCTCGGCGCTGCGCAGGCCAAGATCGAACCCCTCGGCGACGATGTCGACGATGCGTCCCTCGGTGACGAGATCGACATGCACTTGCGGATAGCGCCGGAGGAAAGGGAGCAGCAGCGGCGCTAGGATCTCGCGCGCCGCAGTCGGGAAGGCGTTGATCCGGATCGTGCCCGATGGCGATTCCTGCTGCGCGCTGGCCGCCAGCATCGCATCGTGCAGGGTCGCCACGGCGGGCGCGACCTGATCGACAAAGTTGCGCCCCGCATCGGTGAGCGAGACGCTGCGCGTGGTGCGGTTGAACAGGCGGACGCCGAGCCGCCGTTCGAGCGCGCTGATCAGGTTGCTGAGGCTGGTGGTAGAGACGCCGAGTTCCAGCGCCGCCGCGCGGAACGATCCGCGCCGCGCGATGGCAAGAACCGCGTCGAACTCGATCAGACCCTGTCTCGACATTATCCCTCTTTCCGCAACACTACATATCAGTTTGTCCCGCTTATTGGCAACAAGTCGGATCGCTATGATTGCTCCATGTCATCAAGGAGCAGAACCATGCCGATCGAACTACCCGACCCTATTGCCAACTATGTCGCCGCCAATGCCCGGCTCGATGTCGATGCGATGCTCCGCCCGTTCGCGCCGGACGCGGTCGTGGTCGATAATGGCCAGCGGTACGAAGGGACCGCTCAGATCCGCGCGCTGTTCGAACGGGAAGTTATCCCGGCCCAGGCTATCTTTGCGCCGGACAGCGTGCGGCACGAGAGCGATCGGGTGATCGTCGAGGGAGCCGCGCGCGGCAGCTTCAAGGGCAGCCCCATCCGCTTCACTTATGATTTCGCGCTGGCGGGCGATGGAATCGCGGCGCTGGAGATCACGCTATGACCTACCGTGTTGATCCGGCCGAGTTTGCCGGCAAGCGCGTCGTCGTCAGCGGCGGCTCCAAGGGCCTGGGACGCGCCACCGTCGAACGCTTCGTCGCGGGAGGTGCGCAGGTCGTCACCGCCGCTCGCACCAACGGCGAGCCGATCAGGGGCGTCCTGTCCGTCCGGACCGAACTGACGACGCCGCAAGGCAGCGACATGCTCGCGCAGGCCGCGCTCGACCAGCTGGGCGGGGTCGACATCGTTGCGCATGTGCTCGGCGGATCATCGTCGCCCGGCGGCGGCTTTGCCGCGCTGTCGGACGATCACTGGCTGGCCGAAATCAACCTCAACCTGCTTGCGGCGGTGCGTCTCGACCGGCTGCTCGTTCCGCAAATGGCCGCGCGCGGGTCGGGCG
>NZ_LSIS01000088.1:0-6140 GCF_001556365.1 Blastomonas sp. CCH1-A6
CCCCCGAAAGCCGCCAGCAACAGGCCGACGATCGCGCCTCCCAGCGCGGCAAGAACGAGCGTTTCGATCATTGGATCAGCCCAAGGCGCGCCGGTTCCACGGCATCAGCGCGAGCAGCCGCGCCATGCCGCAAAAGCCGCTCAGCCCTGCAAAGGTCAGCCCCAGCCCGACAAAGGCGGTGAGCGCGACAAAGGCGGGCGCGACCAGCCACGCGAGCAGAAGACCCGTGAGGATCAGCAGGCCCGCCGCAATCTGCACCTGGCGCATCAGCTCCAGCGGCGCGCGCGCATTGCGCACGACCGGTTGCCCGGCCGCTTCCCAGGCCTTCAGCCCGCCCTTGAGGACGAGCGTGTCGACCGGCCATTGCCGGGCCAGCCGTTCCTGGTGCAGCCCTGTGCGCATGCCGCTGGCGCACATCAGAATCGGTAGCACACCGTCTTCCAGCACCACCGGTTCCGTGGTGGCTGCCGAGGCGGGGCGCAGGATCGCCCCTGGAATGTGAGCGCGCGCGAACTCGTCCGGCTCGCGAATGTCGATCAGCCGCGCAAGCCCCTGATCGATCAGTTGGTGCGCCTGACGCGCATCGATGATCGTAATTGCCATGATTTCTCAGCTTTCAGGGGGACAATAGATCGCGGCAAGCACCTGCATGATCTGCAGCACCGCAGGGTCGGCGATCCGGTAGAAAATGCTGGTGCCTTCGCGCCGGGTCTCCACTAGCCCCTGCTCGCGCAGGCGGGCCAGATGCTGCGACAGCGCGGATTGCGACAGCGCGACCTGCTGCTGAATTGCCCCCACCGACAATTCGCCATCCACGAGCAGGCAGAGCACCTGCAGCCTGTGCGGATTGGCGAGCAGGTGCAGCATGTGTGCGGCCTCGTCGGCCTTGGCGGCCATCGCTTCGGGCAGAGGCTTGGTGAAGGAGATATCAGACATGGGGCTCATATATTCCTTGAATCTAAATTAGACAAGACTAAATTAGATATATCTGATATAGGAGTTCGACATGCCCATCGCCATCCATCCGCATTTCGATACCGTGACCAACACGGTCAGCTATGTCGTGATAGATCCGGCCAGCGCGCGCGCGGCGATCATCGATCCGGTGTTGGATTTCGAGGCCAAGGCAGCGACCATTGCCACGACCATCGCCGACAGGCTGCTCGCCATCGTCGATGAGCAAGGCGCGACACTCGACTATGTGCTGGAAACGCATGCGCATGCCGATCACCTGACCGCCGCCCATTACATCCGTGCGCGCACAGGAGCGAAGGTCGTGATCGGAGCGCATATCCGCAACGTCCAGTCGATCTTCACCCCGGTCTTTGCGGCCGAGACGATCGAAACCGGCGAGGTGTTCGACATGCTGGTCGAAGAAGGCGACACGCTGGCATTGGGTGAAACCGAGATCCGAGTGCTGCACACGCCGGGGCATACGCCCGCCTGCCTCACCTATCGGATCGAAGATGCAGCGTTTGTCGGAGATACGCTGTTCATGCCCGATTACGGCACCGCGCGCGCCGACTTTCCAGGCGGCGATGCGGCGACGCTGTTTCGTTCGATCCGCAAGATCCTGGCGCTGCCCGAGCAGACGCGCATCTTTGTCGGGCATGATTATCTGCCCAGGGGCCGCAGCGATTTCCGTTGGGAAACGACCGTCGCGGAACAGCGCGCGGCCAATGTGCATGTGCATGACGGTGTGAGCGAGGCCGAATTCGTCGCGATGCGTGAAGCCCGCGATGCCACGCTCGATGCGCCCACGCTGATCCTGCCCAGTCTGCAGGTCAATATCCAGGGCGGAAAGCTGCCCAGTCCGGATGCCCAGGGCCGTGCCTTCCTGCGCCTGCCCATCAACGCGCTGGGCAGGCACAGTCCCCTGCCCGCCGAACTGTTCGAATAAGACTATGGGCGGCGTGCCGGTACGCTATGAATACAAGCCGATAGTGGCGAGGGAGGCGGCGATGCAATATGGTGTTGGGAAGTCCATGATCGGTCTGATGGCCTTGGCGGGGCTTGCAGCCGCGCTACCGGCACACGCACAGGACAGTCTGCGTCCCGGCTTTCACGCCGGGACCGCCATCCCGGAATTCGGCCCCGTCGCCAGCGCCGAGGGCCATATGCCGATCCCCGCCGAAGCGACCTTCAGCATCGCGTTCGATGTCAGCGAGGCAGGCAAGCCCGGCAGCCTCAACCGCACGATCGAAAGCGCGGCCCGGTTCATCAACATGCATGTCGAGGCGGGCGTGCCGCGCGAGGCCATCCGCATTGCGGTGGTCGCGCACGGCCAGGCGTCGTTCGACCTGACCAATGCCGCGACCTATGCGGCGAAGCATGACGGTGCCGCCAATGCCAACCTCGCTGCGATCGCGACCCTGCTGCAGCACGACGTGCAGTTCATCCTGTGCGGCCAGAGCGCCGCAGCGCTGGGCATCAAGCGCGAGCAGCTGGCCCCCGGCGTCAAGCTGACACTCTCCGCGATGACCGCGCACGCACAGCTGCAACAGCAGGGCTACACGCTCAACCCGTTCTGACGCTGCCGGTCATTCGGCGGGCGCAACCGATCGCTCTGTCTGGGCGGCTGACCGTCTGACCGCGACATGGCGCGCGGAGCGCTTGCGCCACCAGATCATCAGGCCGGTGACGACGAACGTGCACAGCGCGATGCCGGACAGGAAAATCGCGATCCGCCCCGCCCAGCCGAAGGCCTTGCCGCTGTGCAACGGGAACTGCCAGGCCACCACGACGTCACCCGCGCTTCCCTCGCTGAAATGCCGATCGCCGACTACCGCACCACTGCGGGCGTCGACGAACAGCCAGCGGTTGCCGTTGCTGTCGATGTCGCGCGGATCGAACAGGCGCAGCCAATAGATTCCCTTCGCAGGATTGTACGAAAGGCTGTCCACCCTTGCGGCACCCGCCAGGGTCAATGCCTGATCGGCGCTGACCGGCGGACGGTCCAGCGGCTCGGCCAGCGCCGCCGCGGCCTGGTCGGGTCGCTTGGTCAAGGGCGAAATCCGATCGATCGCCATCAGGACATCATCAGACCAATTGAAATATACACCCGTCGCCGCGAGCGTCAGTGTTACCGGGAAAAGCCAGAGGCCTACGGCCCGATGCAGATCGAACACCCGCTTGTGCCCCGCCGCTCGGCGACGGATGCGGAAGCTTTCCTTCCAGCGCGCGGCATTGGGAAAGGACAGCACAGCAGACGCGATATGGTCGATGATCCAGACAAGGCCGACCAGGCCAAGGATCCAGGTCATCCACGCGCCCAGGTGCAGCGAGTAATGGAAGGTGTAGAGGAAGCTCATGATCCCGCGCCGCGACAGATCGATCGCATTGGCGTCGCGCGCGCCCAGCACCTTGGCGGTCGCCGGGTCAACGAACACCTGCCAGTAGGACGGGCTGACTGCCGATTGGCCTGCACCGGCAATGGGCTCAAGATAGACCGTGACGACGTCGCCCGGTTCGTCGGGCAGATCGATATAGCCGGGTCGATTGCCTGGGTGCGCCCCGATTGCGGCCCCGACCAGCTGGCTGACAGGGAGCGTCGGTCCCGGACTAGCGGTGAACCAGTCCGCATTCAGGCCATGGTCAATTTCCTCGTAGAAGACGAGAATCGACCCGGTTGCGCCTAGCAGGAACAACCATAGCGCCCCCAGCAGGCCGAACCAGCGATGCCACAGCACCAGAGCGGGTCTGAGCCGCATCGGGCGTCAGGCCCTTCGCCAGGACATCAGAAGGACCACGATACCGTACCCTCGAAGGTGCGCGGCGTCCCATAGGTCACCCGACCCGGGCCAAAGGCATCGAAGGCGAAGCTGTCGGTCAGGTTCCGCGCGTTGAGCGCAAAGCGCCAGCCGTCTATCTCATAGGAAATGACGGCATCGAGCAGCGTATAGCCCGGCAATGTCAGCGTGTTGGCATTGTTCACCGGGCGCTTGTCGACAAGCGTCATGCCGCCGCCGAAGCCGAGGCCCTTGAGCGGCCCGGATTGCACCTCATAGCTCGACCAGATATTGGCGCTATGCGGCGACGTCCGCTGCACCTGGCGCCCCTGAAAGGCTGCCGTGTTGGTGCGGGTGATCTCTGCGTCTAGATAGGCATAGCTCGCCTGGATGCTCCAGCCGGGCAAGATCGTGCCTGCCAGCGACAATTCGACACCCTGGCTGCGCTGTTCACCATCGAGCACCGAAAAACCGACATTCACCGGATCGGGCGTCGCGACATTGGTCTGGTCGATGCGATAGACGGCGAGCGAACCGGTCAGTCCTTCGGTCAGGTTGACCTTTGCGCCGAGTTCCAGCTGCTCGCCACGCGTGGGGGCAAAGGCCTCGCCCGTGACCGTCCTGCCGATCTGCGGCTGGAAGGACTTGCTGTAGCTGGCATAGAGCGACACGGCCTCGCGCGGTTTGAAGATCAGGCCGACACGCGGGCTGAAGGCGCTGCCGGTCTGGCGGGCACGTGTATTTGCGGCAAGGTCGGTATCGACCTGCTCGAACGAGTCGTAGCGGCCGCCGAGAACAAGGCTCCACTGATCGCTGAAAACGATCCTGTCCTGCAGGAAGAGCCCGAGTTCGCGCAGCGTGTTGCCCGCATCATAGGTGTAGTTCAGCGCCCCGCGCCGCACGCTGTAAACGGGACTGAATATATCGATCGGCGCGGAAGGATCGAATTCCCGATAGCGGAAATCGGCCGTCGAGCGCGAAAGGTCCAGGCCGGCGATCAGCTCATGTCGAACCGCGCCGGTCGCGAAGCGGCCCCGCAGCGTCGTCTGCATCTGGGTCTCGCCATACGCATCGAAGGAATCGAACGGGGTTCGTGATAGGGTTCGCCCATCGGCAGCCAGCGCGCCCGGAAGTTCTGCCCCCACCGCAGCATACTCGGTATCGACGAAGCGCAGGATGCTGCTGACCGACCAGTCGTCGCTAAATTCGTGCACGAGGCGGGCACCGATGCGATGCTGCTCCACTTCCACGCTGCCGGTATTGACGTTGCGTCGCCGGGATATCCGGCCATTGGGATTGGCGAGGATCGTCCCCACCGCAGGCAGCCCGAAATTCTGCCGGTCGAGATCGAGAAGCTTGTAGGCTCCCTCGACCGTCAGGCTGGTCCGATCGCCCAGCATCGCCCGCACCGACGGCATGATCACCGAATTGCGCGTGCTCGCCCCTTCCAGAAACGATCCCTGGTCGCGCACCGACGTGCTCAGCCGATAGCTGATCTTCCCCGACTGATCCAAAGGTCCGGTGAGATCGGCCTCCGCACGGAAGAAGTCATAGCTGCCCAGCGTTGCCGTCACGAAATAGCCGGGCTCGGCTTCGGGTTGCTTGGTGATGAAGTTGATCGTCCCGCCCGGCGAGGAATTGCCGAACAGCAAAGAGGCGGGGCCGAGCAGCACCTCGATCCGTTCGATCCCGGTCAGGTCCGGCCCCAGATTGGCCGCCGGGCCGTTGCCGACCTTGGACAGCATGCCATCGAGCGCCGTCGGTGCAAAGAAACCGCGGACCTGCACGCGGAGGCCATCGAAATTGGCGGGAGCCGAATTGCGGACGCTGGGGACATTGGCGAGCGCGCTGAAAGTATCCGCTCGCTGGTCGCGCAGCAGGTCTTCGGTCAGCACCTGCACCGATTGCGGTGTATCGAGCAACGCCGCTCCGTCGCGCGTGCCTACCGCGTCGAGCGCCTGATAGCCCGATGCGCGTCCTGTGACGATGATCTCTCGCCGCGCCTGTTGTTCGGCTTCTGCATCCTGCGGCTCGGCCTGCGCATGGACTGGCGATGCAGCGATCGCCAGCGGCAGCGACAGCAGAGCCAAGCGGAAAAGGTGTCGGGGTGCAGTCACGGCCGCCTCATCAAATGTTAATGCGAGGCGTTCCTAACAATTCCGAAATGCGAGTCAATTGCAATAATTGGCATGGCGTCAGCTTGGGGGATTTTGCTGCGCCAAGCCCCCGAATGATCCCCACATCCCGCATTCGCCCGAGCAGCGGACAACAAAAACCCCGCCGGAAAGCGCTTCCGGCGGGGTCTTGTCGTGTCGGTTCCCCGGGCGTGGACGGGAGGAAGAACGCGAGGCTTATTCGGCGTCGCTGTCCACCGCTTCGGCACCGGTTGCTGCCGAAGCCGAAGCGGTGGAC
>NZ_LSIS01000008.1:0-4390 GCF_001556365.1 Blastomonas sp. CCH1-A6
ACATTACGCATCATCTCGATGCCGACGACGCAGGCAAGGTCATAGCGCCCCGCCTCGATCTCGGCCGCGGCGGCGAGCACCGAGACGCTGCCCGAGGCGCAGGCCGCTTCGTGGCGCGAGGTGGGAAGGCCATCGAGCGCCGGGTCGACATAGGCGAAGAACCCGCCGAGCAGACCTTGCCCGGCAAACAGGTCACCAACGAAATTGCCGACATGGCCGCTCTCGATCTCGTCGGCATCGAGCCGCGCCGCATCGAGTCCCTGGCGGACCGTCTCGACGAACCCGTCGCCTATCGAAAGCCCCTCGCGCGCCCAGTTGCGCGCAAAATCGCTCTGGTATCCGCCCAGCACATAAACCATCACGCCTCTCCTGCTTTGATGGTATGCTTATACAAGCTTAACCCATCGCGCAACTGGGGACGTGACGGTCATGCGCCGCCGCGATCAGCTCTCGTCGTCATGCTCCTCGTCGCCCGGATAGGGCTTGGCCTTGAGCAGTCCGGCCAGATGCGCTGTGTTGGCGGCGAGCATGCGCGCGGTTTCGAACGTCGCTTCCGGGGTCTCGTCGAGGTCCTGGAAATCCGTGCTGCCCATCGCCTCGCCCACCCAGTAGCAGGCGGCCCCGGCGGGGATGGTGAAGCCGACATCGTTCAGCGCCTGGAACAGATCGGCAGAGATGCGGTGCGCGCCGTCCTCGTTGCCGACGATCGCCGCGACCGCAAGCTTGGAAAAGCTCGGCATCCGGCCCGTCTCGTCGGTCTCGTCCAGAAACGCGTCCATCCGTTCGAGCACGCGCTTGGCGATGCTCGACATCTGGCCCATCCAGATCGGCGTGCCGAAGATCAGGATGTCGGCGGCGAGGATGCGTTTGCGCAGATCGGGCCATTCGTCGCCATCGCCTTCGTCCGAGCTGACACCGGGCAGCACGTTGTAATCGGCGATGCGGATCGTCTCGGTCAGTTCGACCTCGTGCTTGGCGAGCTGCGACGCGATCAGCTCGATCATCGCATCGGTCGAGGAGCTCTCCTTGCCCGAGCGCTTGAGGGTACAGTTGATCGCGACGGCCTTGAGAGTCATGGGGGCTTTGTCCTTATGCGGGGGGTTCGAAGGGCTTACGAACCGGCCCGCATGAGGTTGCGCCCGCTCAGGTCAGAAGCGGCTGACCAGATTCTCGCAATATTCCTGACGGCCCGATTTCGGCTCGGGCGCGCTGTTGGCGCTGACGGCGCGATCGGCGATGGCCGACAGCGTGGTGCCCTCGGCATGGATCATCTGGCCCAGTTCGCCCTTCCATCCGGCATAGCGCTCGGCGCGGAAAGCCTCAAGCCGTCCGTCCTCGATGATCGCGGCGGCGCGTAGCAGCGAGCGGGCGATGGTATCGACCCCGCCGATATGGCCGTGGAACAGGTCCACCGCGTCGATCGACTGGCGGCGCACCTTGGCATCGAAGTTGAAGCCGCCATTACCGAGGCCGCCTGCGCGCAGCACCTCGAGCATCGCGAGGGTCAGTTCCTCGACCGAATTGGGGAACTGGTCGGTATCCCAGCCATTTTGCGGGTCGCCGCGATTGGCGTCGATCGAACCCAGAATGCCGAGCGCGCGCGCCATGGCGATCTCGTGCTCGAAGGTATGGCCGGACAGGGTGGCGTGGTTGGCCTCGATATTGACCTTGACCTCGTTCTCCAGCCCGAAGCGCTTCAGAAACGCGTAGACGGTCTGCGTGTCGAAATCATATTGGTGCTTGGTCGGCTCGTGCGGCTTGGGTTCGATCAGGATCGTGCCGGTAAAGCCGATACGGTGCTTGTGATCGACCACGAGGCTGAGGAATCGGCCGAAATTCTCCTGCTCGGTACCGATCTCGGTGTTGAGGATCGAATCATAGCCCTCGCGCCCGCCCCAGAGCACATAGTTCGCGCCGCCGAGGCGATGCGTCGCCTCGAGCGCATCGCGTACCTGGCTGGCGGCCCAGGCATAGACTTCGGGATCGGGATTGGTCGCCGCGCCCGCCATGTAGCGCGGGTGGCTGAACAGGTTGGCGGTGCCCCAGAGCAGCTTGCGGTTATGCTGCGCCTGCAATGCCTCAAGATGATCGACGGCCTCTGCAAAGCTGCTGCGGAAATCGCCGATATTCTCGGCATCGGCCATCACGTCGACATCGTGGAAGCAGTAGAAGGGCAGGTCGAGCTTCTCGACAAAGGCGAGCGCTGCCTCGCGCTTGGCGGCGGCGTTTGTCGCATCCATCGGCCCTTGCAGCCAGGGGCGGTTGAAGGTGCCCGCGCCGAACACGTCGCTGCCCGGCCAGCAGAAGGTGTGCCACATGCACACGGCGAAGCGCAGATGGTCCTCCATCCTTTTGCCCATCACCACCCGGTCCTTGTCGTACCAGCGATAGGCGAGGTCATTGGCGCTATCGGGTCCCTCGTAACGGACCGTATCGAAGGCGGCGAAATATTCGGCGGACATGGGGATTTCCTCTCAGATCGTTCTTATGGCGGAATAGGCGGCGCGGAAACGGGCCAGCTTGGGCGCCAGCCGCTCGGCAAGCTCGGGATCGGGCGTGATGCTCTCGCGCACCGGCGGGCGGGTGCAGATGCTGGCAGGATCGGCCCCGGTCGCGGCGATCTGCGCCAGCCGCGCCGCGCCCAGCGCCGGGCCGACCTCGCCGCCGTCGAGATAATCGAGCTGGACATCGAGCGCCGAGGCGAAGATGCGGCCCCACCAGGCCGAGCGTGCGCCGCCGCCGATCACCGACAGGCTCTCGATCCGGGTTCCGACGGCCTGGAGCGCGGCCAGGCCATCGGCATGCGCGAAGGCGACGCCCTCCAGCACCGCCGCCGCCATGCGCCCCGGGCTGCTGTCGTGACCAAGGCCCAGGAACGCGCCGCGCACATGCGGGTCGTTGTGCGGGGTGCGCTCGCCCGAAAGGTAGGGCAGGAACAGCTCGTTGCCCTGGTCTGCGCCTTCCGCTTCTGCTGCGGCGAGCAGATCGGGCACGGTGAGGTGCATCATCGCCGCCGCCCAGTCGAGGCAGACAGCGGCGGACAGGTGCACGCTCATCTGGTGCCACAGGCCCGGCAGGCAGTGGCAGAAGGCATGGACCGCGCCGCCGGGATTGGCGCGCAGGCGATCGGTGGCGACGAAGATCACGCCCGAGGTGCCGAGCGAGAGCAGCGCATCGCCATCGCGCACCACCCCGACGCCGACCGCGCCCGCCGCATTGTCGCCCGCGCCGCCCGCCACCGGCACCGAGGCCATGCCCCAGCGCGCGGCCACTTCAGGCAGCAGGGTGCCGCCAATCGCGCTGCCCTCGACCAGGCGCGGCATGTGCGACCGGTCGAGCCCGGTCGCGGCGAGCAGCTCGTCCGACCAGTCGCGCCTACCGACATCGAGCCAGAGCGTGCCCGCGCTATCGGACATGTCGCTGATTTTTTCGCCGGTCATCAGCAACCGGACATAGTCCTTGGGCAGCAGCACGCTGCGCGTCGCGGCGAAGATCTCGGGCTCGTGCGCGCGCACCCAGGCGAGCTTGGGCGCGGTGAAGCCGGGCATCGCGATATTGCCCGAAATGGCGCGCAGATCGGGAACGGCGGCTTCCAGCGCCGCACATTCGGCATGGCTGCGGCCATCGTTCCACAGGATCGCGGGGCGCAGCGGGCGATCGTCCGCGCCCAGCAGAGTCGCGCCGTGCATCTGGCCTGCAAGGCCCACCGCCTCCACCCGCGCGCGCAGATCGGCGGGCAGGGCGAGCACGGCGGCCTGGGTGGCGTTCCACCAGTCCGCCGGGTCCTGTTCGGACCAGAGCGGGTGCGGGCGCTGCACGGTGAGGGCAGAGCTGGCCTGGGCGATGATATGGCCCTTCGCGCCCAGCAATACCGCCTTGACCCCTGAAGTGCCGATGTCGATGCCAAGAAACACGTTGTTTATCCTCTCCGATCTTCATGATAGCGCTACCACAAGATGAAAGACAAGCGGTCATTTCGCCTCACGTCCGGCAGGCCGGATGCACGCCGCTGCGCCTTGTCGCCACGCGCCAACCGCCCTAGGCATGCAGCATGAACAACGGCATCCAGGAAGAACCAAGGGCCAGGCGCGCAAGGCGGCGGGGCGGGCCAGGCCCCACGCTTGCCGATGTCGCGCGGCTGGCGGGCGTCTCGCCTATGACCGTATCGCGCGTCGTCAATGACAGTGCACGGATCACTCAAGCCAGCCGTGACAAGGTCGAACAAGCTATCCGCGATCTGGGCTATGTACCGAATCAGGCGGCGCGCTCGTTGGCCGGAGCGAGGCAGCATCGCCTTGCGCTGGTTTACGAAAATCCCAGCGCAGCCTTTCTCAGCGAATTGCTGCTTGGCTGTTTGGAGCAGGCGGGCGAGTGCGATGCGGTCCTGTTG
>NZ_LSIS01000089.1:0-29546 GCF_001556365.1 Blastomonas sp. CCH1-A6
TTCTTGTACAGTGGCAACCCGCCCGGGTCGGCCGCCAGGCCAAGCGGCGAGCGCTTGGGGCCGATGAACGCGCTGGCCCCGCCTGCCGACTGGAAACGGGAGGACAGGTCCGAACAGGGCAGCTGGCTGAACTGCACGCCGAACAGCGGTCCGCTCTCCAGCCCCCGGGTCGAAGGCGCAGGCGGGAAATGCTGCTGGACGATCTGGCTTGCGGTGCGGGTCGAAAAGGCATTGCCGCCGCTCGACAGATAGGCGCCGGTGACCGCCTTGGCGATCGAGGCCATCTCGGCGGGCACGTCGAGCCCCTGCGCATCGACGAACGGATTGTTGAGCCCCGCCTCAGTCATCGCGCTGGTTCGCGCGGTGGCGCGCGCGCCGTTCATCCGGAACACCGCCAGCACGTTGCCGACGCGGTCGACCACGGAGATGACCGAGGGCAGATTGCGCCGCTGCGCCTCGCCCACCGCCTGCGCGATGATCTGCTGCACCTCGCCGACGGTCAGCGCTTCCTGCGCCGGCGCGGTAAAATTGCCCCCCGCGGGCGGCGGCGTGGGATTGGGCGTCGGCGTCGGGCTGGGTGCAGGCGTGGTGCCGCTGCTGTTGCCGCCCCCGCAGGAGCTGAGCACCAGCGCCATCGCCGCAAGCGATGCCGTCATCTTGCCAATCCGCATCATGCGCAGAAACTCCGCCCGGATGCGACCCGGCCCGACATCACGAAACTGAACTCACCAAAACGTCCCACCTTGGTCATCTCCCTGGCCAGCCGGTCCTATTGCAGCGACCGGATGGTCCGCACTGCGCCCCCCAGCGCCCGGCGGAATTCAAGCGGCTTGTAGCCATTGGGCTCTGCCACGGCGGCATAGGCCTGGTTGATCTGCGCCCGGAGCGACGTTGCGGCGCCCCCGGAAACCTGGCCCTGGTTCACAAGACCGCTGAGCAGCGTATCCACCGCCATCACCGCCTGCACGCTGCCTTCATAATCGGTATAGCGCGGGCTGATCGCCTCGCTGGCAATGGCTTCCATGATCGAGAAGGTCTGCGCGCGGGTGAAGTCGCTGCGGCTGAACTGGTCGGCCAGCGCCATGGCGGTCTGGCGCAGACGGTTGGCTGCTTCAACCGCCGGACCGCGACCCTGCGCCATCGCGGCGTGGAAGGCGCGCGCCTGCGATTCATATTGCTGCGCCAGGCCGGGCGCCGCGATCCGCACCGCTGCCGAGAGCATGATCATGTTCTCGTCATTGTAAGGCGGCATGCCGGTCGGGATCGGGCGACCGGGATTGGCCAAGGCCGTCGGGCGCGCATCCTCTTCGTCATAGATGCGGCGATGGCAGCTATGGCAATCGAAGAAGTAGAATTCGGGGAACACGCCTTCGGTGCCCAGTCCCGGCTTGCCGAACAGGCTCAGCGAGCGTTCCAGCGCGATCGCCTGGCCCACCGCCCACATGCGCATCGAGTTCGTCTTGCCCTTGCGCTGCCGGTAGTCGGCGTCCTCGTCATGATGCTGGGTCAGCGTCGAGAACAGGTCGAGCTCGAACGAGATGCGCGGATGACCCGCTGCCATGATCCGGTGGTTGACGAACTGGCCCGGCGCATCGTTGCCGAGGTGGCAATCGAGACAGACGCCTGCGCGCGCCTGCGCATTGTCGAGCGGGATCATGCCCTGCGACACGTTGCGGGCATGGCTGGTGCCGGTGGCATAATGGCTCGACAGCCAGCCCGAGGCGGCACCATGACAGGCCTCGCAGCTCACCCCGTCATTGACCTGGAAGCGCGGCCCTTTAGCTGCAGCCGGAGTCGAATGGCATCCCAGGCACATCGCGGCCGAACGCGGATCGCCGATGCCCAGCTTCTTGCCGATGGCCAGGCTGCGCGGTTCGCCCAGAACGCGAAAAGCGCGGCTGTGCGCACCGCCGGGGGTCGATTCTTCCTGCCAGCGCCACAGTTCGTCCTGCCGAACAACCTCACCATCGGCCTCGTTGCGGCCATGACAGGTCGATCCCGCACAGCTGCCCACGCCCATGTGCGTGCCGCGCGCGGCAGCGCTCGCCGCCTGCGCCTCGAGCCGCTCAGCTGCTGCGAAATTCGCGATGAAAAAAGCGCCGATCGCCAGGGCAAGACAGGTCACGCCCGCAATCGCGGCACGGATTCCACCCAAGCGTTGAACGGCCATGAGCCATGTATTGTGCATCGTCGCTTTTACCCCCGGCTCCATACGGAACCGGCCCCCGATAGACTAACGATGCGACCCCTTAGTCTTGTCTTGCCGCCTCTTATCGCCGGTTCGTCCAGCAGTTTCAAGGCAATCCTTCAGGCGCCGCCGCAAAAATCTGTGGCCATCGGCAAGCCTTGCCCTCCCCCCGCGCTGCTTGTCGCAGCGCAGCATCTTTGCCATGGTGGCACGCAGATCAGGGAGGACGTGAATGACGCTCGGCTTGGGATTCGCAAATGGCGCATGGCTCGGGCATCTGTCATTCATGATCCTGGCGATCGCGCTGATCGCTCCCCCCATGCCCTGGATGCGAGTCGGTATCGTGCTCTCTGCCCTGGCCGGGCTCGGCTATGCGCTGGGGTTTGCCAATGATCTGGGCCTGGCGCTATGGTTCCTCGTGCTTCTGGTCATCGGCGCGTCTATGCTGCTGCGATATCTGATGGCGGAGCGCGGTTCGCGCTTTTCTGCCGAGGAAGAGGCGCTGCGGGCGAGCTTCATGGGCGACATGACCCGCGCTGGCGCCCGCCATCTGATGGACCAGGGCAACTGGATCACTGGCCGGGCGGGCGAGGTGCTGATCAACGAGGGCGAGGCGATCAGCCATCTGTTCTATCTCCACGACGGCCAGGCAGAGATCACATTGCACGGCGCACATGTCGGCAGCGTCACCAGCGGCGACCTGATCGGTGATGCGACCGCATTGAGCGGCGAACCTGCGACCGGCACGGTCACGCTCGCCACCGACAGCCGCTTCTGGTGCGTCTCTGCCCCCAAGCTGCGGCAATATCTCGAACTCCACCCCGATGCGCGCACGGTGATCGAGCGCCAGATCAACCAGGCGCTCGAGGGCAAGCTGAGAGCCGCCAATGCGGCGCTGGCGGGGGGTTAAAATGCCGCTCCGGTCGCAGAATAGCTGTCGTCACCCACGCGAACGCGGGGGTCCCGCTAAGCCGCAAGCCGCTCGCTGAAGCGAGATTCCCGCGTTCGCGGGAATGACCGAAAAAGGGCTAGGGATCAGAGCCTATTGCCGCGGCTCGAGCACCTGGCCGATCACGTGCACCATGCCGTTGCTGGCAGCCAGATCAGCCTGCTGGATCGAACCGACATCACCGCTGGCATCGGACAGACGCACCTGATCGAGCTCGATCGAGGCGTTGATCTTCTCGCCCTGCAGCGTGGTCAGCTCGATGCTGCCGCCCTTGTCGCCAATCTGCTTGCGCAGGTCCGCAGCCGTGAGGCGGCCGGGGATGATGTGATAGTTGAGCACCGCTGCCAGCTTCGCCTTGTTCTCTGGCAGCAGCAGGTCGGCAAGCGCATCGACGCCCAGCTTGTCGAACGCCCCATTGTCGGGAGCAAAGAGCGTCATCGGCTTGTCCGCCGCCAAGGCCGCGCTCAGCTCGGCCGCCTTGATCGCACGAGCGAGCGTCGACAGGTCGGGATTGCGCAGCACGACCTCATCGACGCGAAGGATAGCATCAGGCTCGTCCGCAGCCGCTTCCTTGACCTCAAGGCTGGCAGGATCGACCCGCTTGACCGGATCGCCACCGCCATCATGGCTGCCACAGCCCGCGATCATCAGGGTGAGCGCGGAAAGGGATGCTGTGGCAATCAAACGCATGTCGTTCTCCAGAATATCGCGTGCGGTCAGGCGTCGTCCGTCTTGTCCATGAAGACGAAGTCGCGGTCCATGCTGAGCATATGGGCACCGCCATCGACGAAAAGCAACTGGCCGGTTATCGCAGGCTCCTGCGCCAGATAACGCGCCGCGCGCGCAATGTCTCCCGGCGCGGACAGACGGTGGAGTGGCATTCGCGCGGCTAGCCGCTGCATCTGCGCGTCATCATAATCGCTGGTGGCGAGCGTCAGGCCGGGCGCAACGCCGTTCACCCGTGCCTTTGCGCCGAAAGCGCGCGCCAGGGTGCGGATCGATTCGGCCAGCGCCTGTTTGGACAAGGTGTAGCTCAGCTGATCGCCATTGGGATTGCGCACGCGCTGGTCGATGATCTGGACGATCGCGGGCACCTGCCCTTCGCCTGCCCCGGCCACGACAGCACGGGTCAGCAGCATGGGCGCGAAGAGGTTCACCGCGAAATGATCGGCCAGCATCTGCGCTGACATGCTCTGCCAGTCGTCATATTCGAACAGCGAGGCATTGTTGACCAGCAGGTCGGGCGCGCGGCCGAAATGCGCGGTCACCCGCTCGACAAGCAGCTGCGAGGCATCGCAATCGGCCAGATCGGCGGAGAAACCGTGCCACTCGGTTCCCTGCTTTGCCAGGGTCTCGGCGAGCTCGGCTTCGGGCGTCAGGTCGCTGCGACCGTGCAGCGCCAGCGCATAGCCCGCGCGCGCCAGTTCCATCGCGATCGACGCGCCCACCCGGCGAAAACCGCCGGTGACGAGCGCCAGCGGGGCCGGGCCAGCGCTCACCGGCGCGTCCGGGTCAGCGTGATGCCGATCGATTCGCCCGCCTCGGCGATCGCCAGCTTGATGATCTTGACCTTGAGCCGCCGGATGCGCGGATCCTGCAGGAACAGTGTCTCGATGACATGATCGGCCACCGCCTCGATCAGCGTGAAATGGACGCCTTCGGGCAAGGCGGTCGAGGCCGCGTGCTTGAGGTCCATGTAATTCTTGGACGCGCTGAGCGGCGTATCGGGCGCATAATGGTCCTCGGCCAGCATCTCCGCCCAGATGGTGAAGCGCAGCGGCTGGGGCAGCTTGGTCTCTTCCGAATAGATGCCGGTCAGGACGTTGACGTCGAAATCGGCGACCTCGAGGATCAGGCTATCGGGTTGGGTGTCGGTCAAATGCTGGGCCTGTTCTAGTATATCTTCATCGTCACCCCCGCGAACGCGGGGGTCCCGCTTATTTCTTACCGTCGCAGCAGAAGCGGGATTCCCGCGTTCGCGGGAATGGCGAGGGGAATTTCACCTTTCCCGCGCGTTGGCAAATTGCGCAGCGCAGCGCAAGTGTTTCAACCGTTGGACCAGCGCGCGAAGATTGCCGTCGGCAGGAGCCGCCCGCCCGATTGCTCGCGCACTGCCAGTTCGCCGATCTCGATCCGTCCCGGCAGGTCGGCGAAATACGCCGCGAGCAGCTCGCCCAGCGCCAGCGCCGACATGCGCACCGCATAGACGGTGAGGAACAGGCAGGACGATCGCTCGTCGAGCAGCTTGCGGCAATCGGCGATCAGCGCCGGCAGATGCTCTTCCAGCTTCCACACCTCGCCCTCGGGCCCGCGCCCGAACTTTGGCGGGTCGAGCAGGATCGCGTCATAGCGCTTGCCCCGGCGCACCTCGCGCGCAGCAAACTTGACGCAATCATCGACCAGCCAGCGCACCGGCATGTTCTCCATGCCCGACAGCGCGGCATTGGCGCGTGCTGCTGCGACCGATTTCTTCGAGGCATCGACATGGGTCAGCTCGGCCCCGGCGGCCGCCATCGCCAGCGTGCCCACGCCGGTATAGCCGAACAGGTTGAGCGCCCTCGCCCGCTCCTCGCCCCGGTGCGCGGCGATATGCCCGCGCAGCCATCGCCAGACCGGGTCCATGTCAGGGAAGAAGCCGAGATGCCGGAACGGGGTGTTGAGCGCGGTCAGCCGCACCTCTTCCCATTGCAATGGCCAGCCTTCGCGCGGGACATTGGCTTCCAGCTGCCAGCGGCCGCCGCCGTCCTCGTCCGATCCGGGAATGAACGCACCATCGGCATCCCAGTCGGGCAGCCGTGTTGGCCACATCGCCTGCGGCTCGGGACGGATGAAGCGATATGGCCCATAGGCCTCGAACTTGCGCCCGCCGCCGCTGTCGATCAGCGTGTAATCTGCGCGCGGCTCGCCGATCATCAGCAGCGGTTGCGGGTCGAGTTCGGCCATGCGCGCGCGTCAGCCCTTGGCCGGGACCGCACGCTCGGCGATATAATCGCGCACCGTGGTGTAGTCGCCGGGCAGCTTGTCGAACTTCTCGGCGCGCTCGAACAGGTCGCCGACGCGCGCAGGCAGGCGCGGGCGCAGGCCGGTCGCACGCTCCACCGCATCGCGGAACTTGCTGGGGTGCGCGGTGGCGAGCGTGACGCAGGGAATCGCGCGATCGATGGTCCCTGCATCCTGCCAGCGATGGGCAGCGCCCAGGCCGATCGCGGTGTGCGGATCGATCATCTGCCCGGCCTCGTCCCAGGCGCGGCGCATCGCGATGCCCATCTCGTCGGGATCGATCCGCGCGCTCGAGAACAGCGCCTCGGCGCCATCGCGCATCTCCGGCGAAAGCTGCATCGCCTTCGTGCTTTCAAAGCCCTTCATCCGCGCGGCGGTCAGCGCGCCGTCACGGCCCTCGAGATCGAACAGCAGCCGCTCGAAATTCGAGCTGACCTGGATATCCATCGAAGGGGCCGCGGTCGGCGTCACACTGCCGGCGGAATAATCGCCCGCGCTGATCGCGCGGTGGAGGATGTCGTTGACATTGGTCGCGACGATCAGCCGCGCCACCGGCAGCCCCATCTGGGCAGCCACATAGCCCGCGAACACGTCGCCGAAATTGCCCGTCGGCACCGAGAAGCCGACCGGGCGGTGCGGTGCGCCCAGTTGCAAGGCGGCGGCGAAATAATAGACGATCTGCGCCATCAGCCGCGCCCAGTTGATCGAATTGACCGCGGACAGCGTGAAGCGTCCGGCAAAATCCGGATCACCGAACATCCGCTTCACCATTGCCTGGGCATCGTCGAAGCTGCCGTCGATCGCGATGTTGTGGACATTGGGCGCCAGCACCGTGGTCATCTGCCGCCGCTGCACGTCGGAGACGCGGCCATCGGGGTGGAGCATGAAGATATCGACCTTCTCGCGCCCCGCCACCGCGTCGATCGCCGCAGAGCCGGTATCACCCGAGGTCGCGCCGACGATGGTCAGATGCGTGTCGCGGTTCGACAGGAAGCGTTCGAACAGATGGCCGAGCAGCTGCAGCGCGACATCCTTGAACGCCAGCGTGGGGCCATGGAACAGCTCGAGCAGCCAGTTGCTCTCATCGATCTGGGCGAGCGGCGTCACCGCCTTGTGCGAGAAGCGCCCATAGGCCGCCTCGCACAGGCCGCGCAGCTCGTCCTCGGTCAGGCTGCCAGCGACAAAGGGCGTCATGACGCGGACGGCCAGCTCGACATAGGACAGCCCGGCCATGGCTGCGATCTCGGCATGCGTGAATTTGGGCCAGGCACGCGGCACGTACAGCCCGCCATCGCTTGCCAAACCTGCCAGCGTCACGCCCTCGAAATCGAGCGCCGCGGCTTCCCCCCTGGTGCTGATATAGTCCATGGGGTGGACCCGTTAGCGGTCCCTGCCCCTGTGCGCAACCTGCACGTTATGGCAGCCGGATAGCGCTCAGTCCTCTTCGGGGCTCTCGTAGAACATCAGCACCGCCGGCCCCTCGGGCGTTTCGATCAGCCCGTGCTCGACAAACCCGGCGTTGACATAGGCGTTGCGCGCCCGCTGGTTCTCCGGATCGGGATCGATGCACAGCACGCGCACCCCTTGCGCGTTGAGCTGCTTGGCCAGCATCGCGAGCAGCTTCGCGCCATGGCCCTTGCCGATCAGCGACGGCACCCCGATGAAGCAATCGACCGCACGCGCGCCCTGGGGCAGGTCCTGCAGGTGCTTCTGCGGCCAGGCATGAACCTCGAAATGCTGGATGTAGGCGATTGGATGGCCATCGAGCATGCCGATCAGCTGCACCATGTCGGGGTTGTCCATATCCTCGACGATCAGCTGCAGTTCGTGCTTGGGGTCGCCCCACCATTGCTCGACCTCGGGGGTCTTCAGCCATTGCTCGATCAGCGGCAGGTCCGAATGGGTGACCCGGTGAAAGCCGTAATAATGTCCGCCCTGCATGGTCTCTCCTTCAAGGCGTCATGCGGACGATGGGGATCGCGTCCGCCTTGCGACTGCCAGACCATATATAACGGCAGCAATGCCCGCGAATAAAAACCATTGTACCGCATAGGCCCAATGGTTGTTCGGAATATCCTCTGGCGAAGGCTTCTGAACGGCCTGCAAGCCGGCCACGGGCGGTGCGGCGACGAGGCGGATCAGCGCGCTGCTGTCGGGCGCGATCATCCCGCTGACCTGCCCTCCCTTCCAGTCCGGGCTGTCAGGGCGCTGCGACCATCCGGCAACCACCTGCGCCCCCGGCCCTTCGGCGCCGGTGCGGCACGAGGCGATATGCACCCAGCCCGATGCGCCCGACGCGCTGCGCCCGCTCGAGGAACGCCAGCCGGTCACCTCAAGGCAATTGACGCTGGATTTGCGATAAAGCGGCAGCGCTTGCGGATCGGGCACCTGCGGCCAGGCGATGGCGGGCTTGTCGGCGGCGGTGCGATATTCGGCGAGCAGCGCCTCTTTCCAGGCCATGCGCTGGAGCTGCCAGACACCCAGGCCGATCATGACGGCAATCGCGATGCCGACGATCAGCGTCGGCCAGAACGGCAGGCGCTTCATGGCCGGGTCTCGCCGCTGGTGTCGATGCGCCCTTCGCGCACTTCGGCGCGCGCTTCGTGGATCAGCATCGCCGCCTTGGACACGCGCAAGCTCAGGATCACCAGCGCGAAGGTCAGCGGCACCCAGAGCAGGATATGCACCCAGAAGGGTGGGCTCGCCTGGACCTGCAGAACGACGGCAAAGGCGGAGACCAATGCGCCGATGACGAGGATCAGGAACGCTGCGGGGCCATCGCCGACATTATAGGCGGTGAAATCCTGCCCGCAGGCGCGACAGCGCGGGGCGAAGCGGACCCATCCGGCAAACAGGGTGCGAGACCCGCAGACCGGACACTCGCCCGTCAGCGCGGCCTGGATCAGCGGCGTTTGCGAGGTCGTGCCCTCAGGCACGCCCCACGCACCACGGGTCGGGTTTCCAGTCGACCGGGCCCATCGCGACGCCCGGATGCGGAAACTGCTGCTTGAAGGTAAAGGCGTGCGGACTGGGACCGAAACGGTCGAGCCGCCACAATGCTGCGAGCCCTTCATCAACGCTTGGGACATGCCCCACAGGCACCCACCAGAGCGCCTGATAGGCGCTGTCCATGCGCTCGATCCATTCGCGCCGCCGCGCCATCACAGGCGTGTGCGCGCTGCGATAGACAAACTCGAACAGGCTGGCCGGATCGCGCCAGACCGACATGTTCACGACGAAGCGGGGATCGGGGGTCGGTTGCAGGTCCACGGCATTGCCGCTGTCGCTCTGCAACCGCCAGATATAGCCATCAGATTGTTCGGCAATGGCATTGATGCCGTCGAGCATCCCCATGAAACCGGCAACAGCCGGATCTTCGGGATGCGCGATCAGCCGGGCGACATTGATCTGGGCGATATGCCAGCCGGGCTGATCGGTCATCACGTTCACTCGAAACTATCAGTGCGTAGCAGCGCCCCAGCCACCCCAGACATAGATGACCAGGAAGAGGAACAGCCACACCACGTCGACAAAGTGCCAGTACCAGGCAGCGGCTTCGAAGCCGAAATGCTGCTTCGGGGTGAAGTGGCCCTTATAGGCGCGCACCAGGCAGACGATCAGGAAGATCGTGCCGACCAGCACGTGGAAACCGTGGAAGCCGGTCGCCATGTAGAAGGACGAACCATAGTTCAGGTCCTTGAACGGGAACGGTGCGACCGAATATTCATAGGCCTGCACGCAGCTGAACACGACGCCCAGGATGATCGTGAGCCACAGGCCCTTGATCAGGCCATCGCGGTCACCGTTGATCAGCGAGTGGTGCGCCCAGGTAACCGTGGTGCCCGAGCAGAGCAGGATGAGCGTGTTGAGCAGCGGGAGTTCGAAGGCGTTGAGCACTTCGACGCCCTTGGGCGGCCAGACGCCGCCGATCACGTCTGCGGTCGAGGGGAAGAGCGAGAAATCGAACCACGCCCAGAACCAGCCGACGAAGAACATGACTTCGGAGGCGATGAACAGGATCATGCCATAGCGCAGATGCAGCTGCACCACCGGGGTATGGTCGCCGGCATGGGCTTCCTTCACCACCTGCGACCACCAGCCATACATCGTTCCGATCACACCGGCGGTACCGGCGTAAAAGACGATGCCGGAGGTATCCATGCTGTGCATCCACAGGATGGCGCCCACCGCCATGACGAGTGCCGCCATCGATCCGGCGAACGGCCAGATGCTGGGGGGAAGAATATGATAATCGTGGTTCTTTGTTCCGGCCATCTCTCTGGTCCCCGTCGTCCCTTAACGTCTTGAACTAAGCCCTTAACTGCCCTTTTTCGCCTGGTCCAGCGGGTAAAAGGTGTAGCTGAGGGTAATCTCTTCGATATCCTTGGTGTCCGGATCGGTGAGGATCGCGGGATCCACATAATAGATCACCGGCATCCGCACCGTCTCGCCCGGCTCCAGCGTCTGCTCGGTAAAGCAGAAGCACTGCACCTTGGCGAAATAGCGGCCCGCCTGGGTCGGCGTGACGTTGAACGTCGCGGTCCCGGTCACCGGCTTGCTGGAAAGGTTGGTCGCAGTGAACGCCGCCATGTCGCGCGCGCCGATTGTGATCTTCTCGGTCGTGTTCTCGGGCTTGAAGCGCCAGGGCAGCGCCGACGACACGTTCGAATCGAAGCGGATGGTGATCGGCTTGTTGGTCACCGCGATCTTGTCGGCAGCCGCTTCGCTTACCTTCATCGTCGTGCCGCCAAAACCGGTCGCCTCGCAGAAGATGCGATAGAGCGGCACGGCAGCATAGCCGAGGCCCAGCATCCCGATGGCGAGGCCCAGTGCGACGATGCCTGCGCGCCGGTTGCGGCGTGCGATATCCGGGCTGATCGCGGCGCTGCTCATCCCCATACCCCGATCTTGACGATGGTGATGACATAGAAGAGCACGCACAGGGCGACCAGGATTCCCGCCATGAACAGCGCACGGCTGCGCTGGCGCGCGCGCAGCTGGGCAAGCACTTGCGGATCGTTGAAATCGGGCGCGGGGCGATCGGTCATGCCGCAATCGCCGGAACCACCGCGCGGTCGACGACCACGGCGGCGAAGATGAGGAACAGATAGACGATCGAATAGGCGAACAGCTGCTTTTCGGGCTTGAGGCCGTCGCCCTCGCCTGCGGTGCGGAAACCGACGCGCGCGGCAAGCGCGACGAAGATCGCCGACAGCACGAACGCGCTGATGCCATAGGTCCAGCCGACAAGGCCAAGCGCAGCGGGAGCCATCACCGTGGCCAGCAGCACCAGCGAATAGCCGAACACCTGATGTCGGGTGGATTTTTCGCCCGCGACATTGGGCATCATCGGGATGCCGACGCGCGCATAGTCCATCTTCACGAACAGCGCGAGCGCCCAGAAATGCGGCGGCGTCCAGAAGAAGATGATCGAGAACAGCAGGATCGGCAGCATGGTGACGTCACCGGTCACCGCCGCCCAGCCGATCACCGGCGGAAACGCCCCTGCCCCGCCGCCGATCACGATATTCTGCGGCGTGCTGGGCTTGAGCCAGATCGTGTAGATCACGGCATAATAGAAGACCGAAAAGGCCAGGATCCCAGCCGCCAGCCAGTTGACCGCCAGCCCCATGATCACGACCGAGAAGCCCGAGAGTGCCAGGCCGAACTGCAGCGCCGCTTCGCGGTCCATGCGGCCGGCGGGGATCGGGCGGTTGGCGGTGCGCTTCATCAGCGCGTCGAGATCGGATTCGTAATATTGGTTGAGCGCGGCAGCCCCGCCTGCACCCATCGCGATGCAGAGGATCGCGACAAAGCCGATGACCGGGTGGATGCTGCCGGGCGCTGCCAGCAGCCCGCACAGCCCGGTGAACACCACCAGGCGGATCACGCCCGGCTTGGTCAGCGCCCAGAAATCGCGCCAGTGCGCAGGCATGAGCACGCCCGGCTGGGCGGTCATCGCGGCGCTCTGGCCCTGAACTGGCGATACGGCTTCGGTCATGCTCATGTCACTACCCATATGGCAAACCCCTCGCCGTCAGGCCGAGGGGTGCCGGGCCGGATGGGACGCTGTCCCGGTCCGGCCCTGTCAGCGGTGCAACGCTGCTGCGGTCACTTGATGACGGGCAGCGTTTCGAACTGGTGGAACGGCGGCGGGCTGGACAGGGTCCATTCCAGCGTCGTGGCACCTTCGCCCCAGTAGTTACCCTCGGCACGACGGCCGGCAACCAGTGCATAGGCGATGTTGATGAAGAAGATCAGCATGCCGGCAGCCATGATGGCGTAACCCAGCGAGGCGATCTCGTTCCAATAGGCAAAGGCTTCCGGATAGTCGGGGTAACGACGCGGCATGCCCTGACGGCCCAGGAAGTGCATCGGGAAGAACAGGACGTTCACGCCGATGAAGAACACCCAGAAGTGCAGGTGGCCGAGCGCTTCGCTATAGTGACGGCCGCTCATCTTCGGGAACCAGTAGTAGAAACCGGCGAAGATCGAGAACACCGCGCCCAGCGAGAGCACGTAGTGGAAGTGCGCGACCACGTAATAGGTGTCGTGCAGGTTGTCGTCGACGCCGCCATTGGCGAGCACGACGCCGGTCACGCCACCAACCGTGAACATGAAGATGAAGCCGAGCGCCCAGACCATCGGGGTCTTGAAGGTGAGCGAACCGCCCCACATCGTCGCGATCCACGAGAAGATCTTGATGCCGGTGGGCACTGCGATGACCATGGTGGCGGCGGTGAAGTACATCTTCATGTTGACCGACAGACCGACGGTGAACATGTGGTGCGCCCACACCACGAAGCCGACGACACCGATGGCGACCATGGCATAAGCCATGCCGAGATAGCCGAACACCGGCTTCTTCGAGAAGGTTGCGATGATGTGGCTGATCATGCCGAAACCGGGCAGGATCATGATGTACACTTCGGGGTGGCCGAAGAACCAGAACAGGTGCTGGTAGAGGACCGGGTCACCACCGCCAGCGGCGTTGAAGAAGGCCGAACCGAAATTGCGGTCGGTCAGCAGCATGGTGATGGCAGCGGCCAGAACAGGCAGCGAGAGAAGCAGCAGGAACGCGGTGACCAGCATCGACCACACGAACAGCGGCATCTTGTTGAGCGTCATGCCCGGAGCGCGCATGTTGAAGATGGTGGTGATGAAGTTGATCGCGCCCAGGATCGACGAAGCACCGGCAAGGTGCAGCGACAGGATCGCAAGGTCGACGGCCGGGCCGACCGAACCGCTGGTCGACAGCGGGGCATAGACCGTCCAGCCGGTACCCGCACCCAGACCCGAACCGCCGGGCACGAAGGTCGAGCCGAGCAGCAGCAGGAAGGCCGGGATGAGCAGCCAGAACGAGATGTTGTTCATGCGTGGGAAGGCCATGTCCGGCGCGCCGATCATGATCGGAACGAACCAGTTGCCGAAACCGCCGACCATGGCGGGCATGACCATGAAGAACACCATGATCAGGCCGTGCGCCGTGATCAGTACGTTCCACATGTGATAGGCCTGATCCAGGGTCGCTTCACTGCCCTGCATCATCGTGGCCCAGCCCTGCAGATACTGCACGCCGGGCTCGGCGAGCTCCATACGCATCAGGCCGGAAATGGCACCGCCGATGATCCCCGCGACGATCGCGAAGATCAGGTACAGCGTACCGATGTCCTTGTGGTTGGTCGACATGAACCAGCGCTGGAAAAACGCGGGCTTGTGATCGTCATGTGCATGATCATGGTCATGCAGATCGGCCGGGTTGGCGGCAATCGTGGTCATGGTCTTGCCCTGTCCTTACTGAGCGGCAGCCGGAGCGGCGGCGGCTGCGGCCGCGCCCTGCGCTGCGGAAGTGGTGGTGGCGGCTGCAGGCGCAGCGGCGGGAGCGGCGGCCGGAGCAGCAGCGGCGGCGACTTCGTCGCCCTTGACGGTGCCACCCTGCGAACGGACCCATGCGTCGAACTTGGCGCGCGGGAGCGCTTCGACGGCGATCGGCATGAAGCCGTGACGCGCGCCGCACAGTTCCGAACACTGGCCGTAATAGACGCCCGGCTCCTTGATGGTCAGCATCTTCTCGTTCGAACGACCGGGAACCGCATCCATCTTGAACCAGAGCGACGGCACCGCGAAGCTGTGGATCACGTCCGACGCGGTGGTGATGATGCGGATCGGCTCGCCGGCGGGAACGACCATCCGGTTGTCGACCGCAAGCTGGTGCGGCTCACCGCGCTTGGCGGCTTCGGCTTCATCCAGCATGTTCGAAACAACTTCGAAATCGCCGTTATCGGGATAGCTGTAACCCCAGTACCACTGATAGCCGGTGACCTTGACGGTGACGGCATCGGCGGGAGCCGGCTTGTACTGCTTGGCGAGCAGGTCGATCGACGGGACCGCAACACCGACCAGGATCAGCACCGGAACGAGCGTCCAGATGACTTCGATCGCGGTGTTGTGCGTGACCTTCGACGCCACCGGATTGGCGGCGGCGCGATAGCGCACGATGATCCAGACGAGCAGCGCGAGCACCAGCAGCGAGATCGCGACGATAATCGGCAGCAGCACCGACGTGTCGAGCCAGTGCGCATATTCTCCCAGCTCGGAATACTGGTCCTGGAAATCGATGCCCTTGTCGACGGGCATGCCCGTCGACAAGGGCATCGATTTCCAGGACCAGTATTCCGAGCTGGGAGAATATGCGCACTGGCTCGACACGTCGGTGCTGCTGCCGATTATCGTCGCGATCTCGCTGCTGGTGCTCGCGCTGCTCGTCTGGATCATCGTGCGCTATCGCGCCGCCGCCAATCCGGTGGCGTCGAAGGTCACGCACAACACCGCGATCGAAGTCATCTGGACGCTCGTTCCGGTGCTGATCCTGGTCGGTGTTGCGGTCCCGTCGATCGACCTGCTCGCCAAGCAGTACAAGCCGGCTCCCGCCGATGCCGTCACCGTCAAGGTCACCGGCTATCAGTGGTACTGGGGTTACAGCTATCCCGATAACGGCGATTTCGAAGTTGTTTCGAACATGCTGGATGAAGCCGAAGCCGCCAAGCGCGGTGAGCCGCACCAGCTTGCGGTCGACAACCGGATGGTCGTTCCCGCCGGCGAGCCGATCCGCATCATCACCACCGCGTCGGACGTGATCCACAGCTTCGCGGTGCCGTCGCTCTGGTTCAAGATGGATGCGGTTCCCGGTCGTTCGAACGAGAAGATGCTGACCATCAAGGAGCCGGGCGTCTATTACGGCCAGTGTTCGGAACTGTGCGGCGCGCGTCACGGCTTCATGCCGATCGCCGTCGAAGCGCTCCCGCGCGCCAAGTTCGACGCATGGGTCCGTTCGCAGGGTGGCACCGTCAAGGGCGACGAAGTCGCCGCCGCTGCTGCTCCGGCCGCCGCTCCCGCCGCTGCGCCTGCAGCCGCCACCACCACTTCCGCAGCGCAGGGCGCGGCCGCAGCCGCCGCCGCTCCGGCTGCCGCTCAGTAAGGACAGGGCAAGACCATGACCACGATTGCCGCCAACCCGGCCGATCTGCATGACCATGATCATGCACATGACGATCACAAGCCCGCGTTTTTCCAGCGCTGGTTCATGTCGACCAACCACAAGGACATCGGTACGCTGTACCTGATCTTCGCGATCGTCGCGGGGATCATCGGCGGTGCCATTTCCGGCCTGATGCGTATGGAGCTCGCCGAGCCCGGCGTGCAGTATCTGCAGGGCTGGGCCACGATGATGCAGGGCAGTGAAGCGACCCTGGATCAGGCCTATCACATGTGGAACGTACTGATCACGGCGCACGGCCTGATCATGGTGTTCTTCATGGTCATGCCCGCCATGGTCGGCGGTTTCGGCAACTGGTTCGTTCCGATCATGATCGGCGCGCCGGACATGGCCTTCCCACGCATGAACAACATCTCGTTCTGGCTGCTCATCCCGGCCTTCCTGCTGCTGCTCGGCTCGACCTTCGTGCCCGGCGGTTCGGGTCTGGGTGCGGGTACCGGCTGGACGGTCTATGCCCCGCTGTCGACCAGCGGTTCGGTCGGCCCGGCCGTCGACCTTGCGATCCTGTCGCTGCACCTTGCCGGTGCTTCGTCGATCCTGGGCGCGATCAACTTCATCACCACCATCTTCAACATGCGCGCTCCGGGCATGACGCTCAACAAGATGCCGCTGTTCGTGTGGTCGATGCTGGTCACCGCGTTCCTGCTGCTTCTCTCGCTGCCTGTTCTGGCCGCTGCCATCACCATGCTGCTGACCGACCGCAATTTCGGTTCGGCCTTCTTCAACGCCGCTGGCGGTGGTGACCCGGTCCTCTACCAGCACCTGTTCTGGTTCTTCGGCCACCCCGAAGTGTACATCATGATCCTGCCCGGTTTCGGCATGATCAGCCACATCATCGCAACCTTCTCGAAGAAGCCGGTGTTCGGCTATCTCGGCATGGCTTATGCCATGGTCGCCATCGGTGTCGTCGGCTTCGTGGTGTGGGCGCACCACATGTTCACCGTCGGTCTGTCGGTCAACATGAAGATGTACTTCACCGCCGCCACCATGGTCATCGCAGTGCCCACCGGCATCAAGATCTTCTCGTGGATCGCGACGATGTGGGGCGGTTCGCTCACCTTCAAGACCCCGATGGTCTGGGCGCTCGGCTTCATCTTCATGTTCACGGTTGGTGGCGTGACCGGCGTCGTGCTCGCCAATGGCGGCGTCGACGACAACCTGCACGACACCTATTACGTGGTCGCGCACTTCCACTACGTGCTCTCGCTGGGCGCGGTGTTCTCGATCTTCGCCGGTTTCTACTACTGGTTCCCGAAGATGAGCGGCCGTCACTATAGCGAAGCGCTCGGCCACCTGCACTTCTGGGTGTTCTTCATCGGCGTGAACGTCCTGTTCTTCCCGATGCACTTCCTGGGCCGTCAGGGCATGCCGCGTCGTTACCCCGACTATCCGGAAGCCTTTGCCTATTGGAACGAGATCGCCTCGCTGGGTTACGCCATCATGGCTGCCGGCATGCTGATCTTCTTCATCAACATCGCCTATGCACTGGTTGCCGGCCGTCGTGCCGAGGGTAACTACTGGGGCGAAGGTGCCACGACGCTGGAATGGACCCTGTCCAGCCCGCCGCCGTTCCACCAGTTCGAAACGCTGCCCGTCATCAAGTGACCGCAGCAGCGTTGCACCGCTGACAGGGCCGGACCGGGACAGCGTCCCATCCGGCCCGGCACCCCTCGGCCTGACGGCGAGGGGTTTGCCATATGGGTAGTGACATGAGCATGACCGAAGCCGTATCGCCAGTTCAGGGCCAGAGCGCCGCGATGACCGCCCAGCCGGGCGTGCTCATGCCTGCGCACTGGCGCGATTTCTGGGCGCTGACCAAGCCGGGCGTGATCCGCCTGGTGGTGTTCACCGGGCTGTGCGGGCTGCTGGCAGCGCCCGGCAGCATCCACCCGGTCATCGGCTTTGTCGCGATCCTCTGCATCGCGATGGGTGCAGGCGGGGCTGCCGCGCTCAACCAATATTACGAATCCGATCTCGACGCGCTGATGAAGCGCACCGCCAACCGCCCGATCCCCGCCGGCCGCATGGACCGCGAAGCGGCGCTGCAGTTCGGCCTGGCACTCTCGGGCTTCTCGGTCGTGATCATGGGGCTGGCGGTCAACTGGCTGGCGGCTGGGATCCTGGCCTTTTCGGTCTTCTATTATGCCGTGATCTACACGATCTGGCTCAAGCCCAGCACGCCGCAGAATATCGTGATCGGCGGCGGGGCAGGGGCGTTTCCGCCGGTGATCGGCTGGGCGGCGGTGACCGGTGACGTCACCATGCTGCCGATCCTGCTGTTCTCGATCATCTTCTTCTGGACGCCGCCGCATTTCTGGGCGCTCGCGCTGTTCGTGAAGATGGACTATGCGCGCGTCGGCATCCCGATGATGCCCAATGTCGCGGGCGAAAAATCCACCCGACATCAGGTGTTCGGCTATTCGCTGGTGCTGCTGGCCACGGTGATGGCTCCCGCTGCGCTTGGCCTTGTCGGCTGGACCTATGGCATCAGCGCGTTCGTGCTGTCGGCGATCTTCGTCGCGCTTGCCGCGCGCGTCGGTTTCCGCACCGCAGGCGAGGGCGACGGCCTCAAGCCCGAAAAGCAGCTGTTCGCCTATTCGATCGTCTATCTGTTCCTCATCTTCGCCGCCGTGGTCGTCGACCGCGCGGTGGTTCCGGCGATTGCGGCATGACCGATCGCCCCGCGCCCGATTTCAACGATCCGCAAGTGCTTGCCCAGCTGCGCGCGCGCCAGCGCAGCCGTGCGCTGTTCATGGCGGGAATCCTGGTCGCCCTGTGCGTGCTCTTCTATGTCATCACCATCGTCAAGATCGGGGTATGGGGATGAGCAGCGCCGCGATCAGCCCGGATATCGCACGCCGCAACCGGCGCGCAGGCATCGTCGCACTGGGCCTCGCCATCGGGATGCTGGGCCTCGGCTATGCTGCCGTGCCGCTCTATCGCATCTTCTGCGAGGCGACCGGTTTTGGCGGCACGACGATGAAGGTAAGCGAAGCGGCTGCCGACAAGATCGCGGTGACCAACAAGCCGATCACCATCCGCTTCGATTCGAACGTGTCGTCGGCGCTGCCCTGGCGCTTCAAGCCCGAGAACACGACCGAGAAGATCACAATCGGCGCGCGCGACATGGCGGCGTTCACTGCGACCAACCTTTCCAGCAAGCCGGTGACCGGGACCGCGACGTTCAACGTCACGCCGACCCAGGCGGGCCGCTATTTCGCCAAGGTGCAGTGCTTCTGCTTTACCGAGCAGACGCTGGAGCCGGGCGAGACGGTGCGGATGCCGGTGATCTATTATGTGGATCCCGCGATCCTCACCGATCCGGACACCAAGGATATCGAAGAGATTACCCTCAGCTACACCTTTTACCCGCTGGACCAGGCGAAAAAGGGCAGTTAAGGGCTTAGTTCAAGACGTTAAGGGACGACGGGGACCAGAGAGATGGCCGGAACAAAGAACCACGATTATCATATTCTTCCCCCCAGCATCTGGCCGTTCGCCGGATCGATGGCGGCACTCGTCATGGCGGTGGGCGCCATCCTGTGGATGCACAGCATGGATACCTCCGGCATCGTCTTTTACGCCGGTACCGCCGGTGTGATCGGAACGATGTATGGCTGGTGGTCGCAGGTGGTGAAGGAAGCCCATGCCGGCGACCATACCCCGGTGGTGCAGCTGCATCTGCGCTATGGCATGATCCTGTTCATCGCCTCCGAAGTCATGTTCTTCGTCGGCTGGTTCTGGGCGTGGTTCGATTTCTCGCTCTTCCCCTCGACCGCAGACGTGATCGGCGGCGTCTGGCCGCCCAAGGGCGTCGAAGTGCTCAACGCCTTCGAACTCCCGCTGCTCAACACGCTCATCCTGCTCTGCTCGGGCACCACGGTTACCTGGGCGCACCACTCGCTGATCAACGGTGACCGCGATGGCCTGATCAAGGGCCTGTGGCTCACGATCATCCTGGGCGTCGTGTTCAGCTGCGTGCAGGCCTATGAATATTCGGTCGCACCGTTCCCGTTCAAGGACCTGAACTATGGTTCGTCCTTCTACATGGCGACCGGCTTCCACGGTTTCCACGTGCTGGTCGGCACGATCTTCCTGATCGTCTGCCTGGTGCGCGCCTATAAGGGCCACTTCACCCCGAAGCAGCATTTCGGCTTCGAAGCCGCTGCCTGGTACTGGCACTTTGTCGACGTGGTGTGGCTGTTCCTCTTCCTGGTCATCTATGTCTGGGGTGGCTGGGGCGCTGCTACGCACTGATAGTTTCGAGTGAACGTGATGACCGATCAGCCCGGCTGGCATATCGCCCAGATCAATGTCGCCCGGCTGATCGCGCATCCCGAAGATCCGGCTGTTGCCGGTTTCATGGGGATGCTCGACGGCATCAATGCCATTGCCGAACAATCTGATGGCTATATCTGGCGGTTGCAGAGCGACAGCGGCAATGCCGTGGACCTGCAACCGACCCCCGATCCCCGCTTCGTCGTGAACATGTCGGTCTGGCGCGATCCGGCCAGCCTGTTCGAGTTTGTCTATCGCAGCGCGCACACGCCTGTGATGGCGCGGCGGCGCGAATGGATCGAGCGCATGGACAGCGCCTATCAGGCGCTCTGGTGGGTGCCTGTGGGGCATGTCCCAAGCGTTGATGAAGGGCTCGCAGCATTGTGGCGGCTCGACCGTTTCGGTCCCAGTCCGCACGCCTTTACCTTCAAGCAGCAGTTTCCGCATCCGGGCGTCGCGATGGGCCCGGTCGACTGGAAACCCGACCCGTGGTGCGTGGGGCGTGCCTGAGGGCACGACCTCGCAAACGCCGCTGATCCAGGCCGCGCTGACGGGCGAGTGTCCGGTCTGCGGGTCTCGCACCCTGTTTGCCGGATGGGTCCGCTTCGCCCCGCGCTGTCGCGCCTGCGGGCAGGATTTCACCGCCTATAATGTCGGCGATGGCCCCGCAGCGTTCCTGATCCTCGTCATCGGCGCATTGGTCTCCGCCTTTGCCGTCGTTCTGCAGGTCCAGGCGAGCCCACCCTTCTGGGTGCATATCCTGCTCTGGGTGCCGCTGACCTTCGCGCTGGTGATCCTGAGCTTGCGCGTGTCCAAGGCGGCGATGCTGATCCACGAAGCGCGCGCCGAAGTGCGCGAAGGGCGCATCGACACCAGCGGCGAGACCCGGCCATGAAGCGCCTGCCGTTCTGGCCGACGCTGATCGTCGGCATCGCGATTGCCGTCATGATCGGCCTGGGTGTCTGGCAGCTCCAGCGCATGGCCTGGAAAGAGGCGCTGCTCGCCGAATATCGCACCGCCGCCGACAAGCCCGCCATCGCCTGGCCGCAGGTGCCCGATCCGCAAGCGCTGCCGCTTTATCGCAAATCCAGCGTCAATTGCCTTGAGGTGACCGGCTGGCGTTCCTCGAGCGGGCGCAGCGCGTCGGGCGCATCGGGCTGGGTGCATATCGCCTCGTGCCGCACCGGCGCCGAAGGGCCGGGGGCGCAGGTGGTTGCCGGATGGTCGCAGCGCCCTGACAGCCCGGACTGGAAGGGAGGGCAGGTCAGCGGGATGATCGCGCCCGACAGCAGCGCGCTGATCCGCCTCGTCGCCGCACCGCCCGTGGCCGGCTTGCAGGCCGTTCAGAAGCCTTCGCCAGAGGATATTCCGAACAACCATTGGGCCTATGCGGTACAATGGTTTTTATTCGCGGGCATTGCTGCCGTTATATATGGTCTGGCAGTCGCAAGGCGGACGCGATCCCCATCGTCCGCATGACGCCTTGAAGGAGAGACCATGCAGGGCGGACATTATTACGGCTTTCACCGGGTCACCCATTCGGACCTGCCGCTGATCGAGCAATGGCTGAAGACCCCCGAGGTCGAGCAATGGTGGGGCGACCCCAAGCACGAACTGCAGCTGATCGTCGAGGATATGGACAACCCCGACATGGTGCAGCTGATCGGCATGCTCGATGGCCATCCAATCGCCTACATCCAGCATTTCGAGGTTCATGCCTGGCCGCAGAAGCACCTGCAGGACCTGCCCCAGGGCGCGCGTGCGGTCGATTGCTTCATCGGGGTGCCGTCGCTGATCGGCAAGGGCCATGGCGCGAAGCTGCTCGCGATGCTGGCCAAGCAGCTCAACGCGCAAGGGGTGCGCGTGCTGTGCATCGATCCCGATCCGGAGAACCAGCGGGCGCGCAACGCCTATGTCAACGCCGGGTTTGTCGAGCACGGGCTGATCGAAACGCCCGAGGGGCCGGCGGTGCTGATGTTCTACGAGAGCCCCGAAGAGGACTGAGCGCTATCCGGCTGCCATAACGTGCAGGTTGCGCACAGGGGCAGGGACCGCTAACGGGTCCACCCCATGGACTATATCAGCACCAGGGGGGAAGCCGCGGCGCTCGATTTCGAGGGCGTGACGCTGGCAGGTTTGGCAAGCGATGGCGGGCTGTACGTGCCGCGTGCCTGGCCCAAATTCACGCATGCCGAGATCGCAGCCATGGCCGGGCTGTCCTATGTCGAGCTGGCCGTCCGCGTCATGACGCCCTTTGTCGCTGGCAGCCTGACCGAGGACGAGCTGCGCGGCCTGTGCGAGGCGGCCTATGGGCGCTTCTCGCACAAGGCGGTGACGCCGCTCGCCCAGATCGATGAGAGCAACTGGCTGCTCGAGCTGTTCCATGGCCCCACGCTGGCGTTCAAGGATGTCGCGCTGCAGCTGCTCGGCCATCTGTTCGAACGCTTCCTGTCGAACCGCGACACGCATCTGACCATCGTCGGCGCGACCTCGGGTGATACCGGCTCTGCGGCGATCGACGCGGTGGCGGGGCGCGAGAAGGTCGATATCTTCATGCTCCACCCCGATGGCCGCGTCTCCGACGTGCAGCGGCGGCAGATGACCACGGTGCTGGCGCCCAATGTCCACAACATCGCGATCGACGGCAGCTTCGACGATGCCCAGGCAATGGTGAAGCGGATGTTCGGTGATCCGGATTTTGCCGGACGCTTCACGCTGTCCGCGGTCAATTCGATCAACTGGGCGCGGCTGATGGCGCAGATCGTCTATTATTTCGCCGCCGCCTTGCAACTGGGCGCACCGCACCGCCCGGTCGGCTTCTCGGTGCCGACGGGCAATTTCGGCGACGTGTTCGCGGGCTATGTGGCTGCCCAGATGGGGCTGCCGGTGGCGCGGCTGATCGTCGCGACCAATGTCAACGACATCCTCCACCGCGCGATCAGCGCGGGCGATTATTCCGCCGGCAGTGTGACGCCGACCGCGGCCCCTTCGATGGATATCCAGGTCAGCTCGAATTTCGAGCGGCTGCTGTTCGATCTCGAGGGCCGTGACGGCGCGCTGACCGCCGCGCGGATGAAGGGCTTTGAAAGCACGAAGGCGATGCAGCTTTCGCCGGAGATGCGCGATGGCGCCGAGGCGCTGTTCTCGAGCGCGCGGATCGATCCCGACGAGATGGGCATCGCGATGCGCCGCGCCTGGGACGAGGCCGGGCAGATGATCGATCCGCACACCGCGATCGGCCTGGGCGCTGCCCATCGCTGGCAGGATGCAGGGACCATCGATCGCGCGATTCCCTGCGTCACGCTCGCCACCGCGCACCCCAGCAAGTTCCGCGATGCGGTGGAGCGTGCGACCGGCCTGCGCCCGCGCCTGCCTGCGCGCGTCGGCGACCTGTTCGAGCGCGCCGAGAAGTTCGACAAGCTGCCCGGCGACTACACCACGGTGCGCGATTATATCGCCGAGCGTGCGGTCCCGGCCAAGGGCTGACGCGCGCGCATGGCCGAACTCGACCCGCAACCGCTGCTGATGATCGGCGAGCCGCGCGCAGATTACACGCTGATCGACAGCGGCGGCGGGCGCAAGTTCGAGGCCTATGGGCCATATCGCTTCATCCGTCCCGAGCCGCAGGCGATGTGGCCAACACGGCTGCCCGACTGGGATGCCGATGGTGCGTTCATTCCCGGATCGGACGAGGACGGCGGCGGCCGCTGGCAGCTGGAAGCCAATGTCCCGCGCGAAGGCTGGCCATTGCAATGGGAAGAGGTGCGGCTGACCGCGCTCAACACCCCGTTCCGGCATCTCGGCTTCTTCCCTGACATGGACCCGGTCTGGCGATGGCTGCGCGGGCATATCGCCGCGCACCGGGGCGAGGAGCGGGCGAGGGCGCTCAACCTGTTCGGCTATACCGGCGTGGGCACGCTGGCGATGGCGGCCGCCGGGGCCGAGCTGACCCATGTCGATGCCTCGAAGAAATCGGTCGCAGCAGCACGCGCCAATGCCGCGCTGTCGGGCATGGAGAACATGCCGGTGCGCTGGCTGGTCGATGATTGCGTCAAGTTTGCTGCGCGCGAGGTGCGCCGGGGCAAGCGCTATGACGCGATCCTGCTCGACCCGCCAAAGTTCGGGCGCGGGCCCGAGGGCGAGGTGTGGAAGCTGGAAGAGCATCTGCCGGCGCTGATCGCCGATTGCCGCAAGCTGCTCGACGAGCGATCGTCCTGCCTGTTCCTCACCGTCTATGCGGTGCGCATGTCGGCGCTGGCGCTGGGCGAGCTGCTCGCGGCGTATTTCGCCGACCTGCCGGGACGGATCGAGATCGGCGAACTGGCAGTGCGCGAGCAATCGGGCGGGCGGCTCCTGCCGACGGCAATCTTCGCGCGCTGGTCCAACGGTTGAAACACTTGCGCTGCGCTGCGCAATTTGCCAACGCGCGGGAAAGGTGAAATTCCCCTCGCCATTCCCGCGAACGCGGGAATCCCGCTTCTGCTGCGACGGTAAGAAATAAGCGGGACCCCCGCGTTCGCGGGGGTGACGATGAAGATATACTAGAACAGGCCCAGCATTTGACCGACACCCAACCCGATAGCCTGATCCTCGAGGTCGCCGATTTCGACGTCAACGTCCTGACCGGCATCTATTCGGAAGAGACCAAGCTGCCCCAGCCGCTGCGCTTCACCATCTGGGCGGAGATGCTGGCCGAGGACCATTATGCGCCCGATACGCCGCTCAGCGCGTCCAAGAATTACATGGACCTCAAGCACGCGGCCTCGACCGCCTTGCCCGAAGGCGTCCATTTCACGCTGATCGAGGCGGTGGCCGATCATGTCATCGAGACACTGTTCCTGCAGGATCCGCGCATCCGGCGGCTCAAGGTCAAGATCATCAAGCTGGCGATCGCCGAGGCGGGCGAATCGATCGGCATCACGCTGACCCGGACGCGCCGGTGAGCGCTGGCCCGGCCCCGCTGGCGCTCGTCACCGGCGGTTTTCGCCGGGTGGGCGCGTCGATCGCGATGGAACTGGCGCGCGCGGGCTATGCGCTGGCGCTGCACGGTCGCAGCGACCTGACGCCCGAAGCCGAGCTCGCCGAGACCCTGGCAAAGCAGGGAACCGAGTGGCACGGTTTCTCCGCCGATCTGGCCGATTGCGATGCCTCGCAGCTGCTTGTCGAGCGGGTGACCGCGCATTTCGGCCGCGCGCCCGACCTGCTGGTCAACAATGCCTCGCTGTTCGAATATGACGACTGGCAGAGCATGTCAGCGCAGATGCTGGCCGATCATTTCGCGGTGAACCTCTTCGCGCCCATGCTGCTGACCCGTGCTGTCGTGGCCGGGGCAGGCGAAGGGCAGGTGCCCGCGATCGTCCAGATCATCGACCAGCGCGTGCGCAATCCCAATGGCGATCAGCTGAGCTACACCTTGTCCAAACAGGCGCTGGCCGAATCGATCCGCACCCTGGCGCGCGCTTTCGGCGCAAAGGCACGGGTGAACGGCGTTGCGCCCGGCCTGACGCTCGCCACCAGCGATTATGATGACGCGCAGATGCAGCGGCTAGCCGCGCGAATGCCACTCCACCGTCTGTCCGCGCCGGGAGACATTGCGCGCGCGGCGCGTTATCTGGCGCAGGAGCCTGCGATAACCGGCCAGTTGCTTTTCGTCGATGGCGGTGCCCATATGCTCAGCATGGACCGCGACTTCGTCTTCATGGACAAGACGGACGACGCCTGACCGCACGCGATATTCTGGAGAACGACATGCGTTTGATTGCCACAGCATCCCTTTCCGCGCTCACCCTGATGATCGCGGGCTGTGGCAGCCATGATGGCGGTGGCGATCCGGTCAAGCGGGTCGATCCTGCCAGCCTTGAGGTCAAGGAAGCGGCTGCGGACGAGCCTGATGCTATCCTTCGCGTCGATGAGGTCGTGCTGCGCAATCCCGACCTGTCGACGCTCGCTCGTGCGATCAAGGCGGCCGAGCTGAGCGCGGCCTTGGCGGCGGACAAGCCGATGACGCTCTTTGCTCCCGACAATGGGGCGTTCGACAAGCTGGGCGTCGATGCGCTTGCCGACCTGCTGCTGCCAGAGAACAAGGCGAAGCTGGCAGCGGTGCTCAACTATCACATCATCCCCGGCCGCCTCACGGCTGCGGACCTGCGCAAGCAGATTGGCGACAAGGGCGGCAGCATCGAGCTGACCACGCTGCAGGGCGAGAAGATCAACGCCTCGATCGAGCTCGATCAGGTGCGTCTGTCCGATGCCAGCGGTGATGTCGGTTCGATCCAGCAGGCTGATCTGGCTGCCAGCAACGGCATGGTGCACGTGATCGGCCAGGTGCTCGAGCCGCGGCAATAGGCTCTGATCCCTAGCCCTTTTTCGGTCATTCCCGCGAACGCGGGAATCTCGCTTCAGCGAGCGGCTTGCGGCTTAGCGGGACCCCCGCGTTCGCGTGGGTGACGACAGCTATTCTGCGACCGGAGCGGCATTTTAACCCCCCGCCAGCGCCGCATTGGCGGCTCTCAGCTTGCCCTCGAGCGCCTGGTTGATCTGGCGCTCGATCACCGTGCGCGCATCGGGGTGGAGTTCGAGATATTGCCGCAGCTTGGGGGCAGAGACGCACCAGAAGCGGCTGTCGGTGGCGAGCGTGACCGTGCCGGTCGCAGGTTCGCCGCTCAATGCGGTCGCATCACCGATCAGGTCGCCGCTGGTGACGCTGCCGACATGTGCGCCGTGCAATGTGATCTCTGCCTGGCCGTCGTGGAGATAGAACAGATGGCTGATCGCCTCGCCCTCGTTGATCAGCACCTCGCCCGCCCGGCCAGTGATCCAGTTGCCCTGGTCCATCAGATGGCGGGCGCCAGCGCGGGTCATGTCGCCCATGAAGCTCGCCCGCAGCGCCTCTTCCTCGGCAGAAAAGCGCGAACCGCGCTCCGCCATCAGATATCGCAGCAGCATAGACGCGCCGATGACCAGAAGCACGAGGAACCATAGCGCCAGGCCCAGATCATTGGCAAACCCCAGCGCATAGCCGAGCCCGGCCAGGGCAGAGAGCACGATACCGACTCGCATCCAGGGCATGGGGGGAGCGATCAGCGCGATCGCCAGGATCATGAATGACAGATGCCCGAGCCATGCGCCATTTGCGAATCCCAAGCCGAGCGTCATTCACGTCCTCCCTGATCTGCGTGCCACCATGGCAAAGATGCTGCGCTGCGACAAGCAGCGCGGGGGGAGGGCAAGGCTTGCCGATGGCCACAGATTTTTGCGGCGGCGCCTGAAGGATTGCCTTGAAACTGCTGGACGAACCGGCGATAAGAGGCGGCAAGACAAGACTAAGGGGTCGCATCGTTAGTCTATCGGGGGCCGGTTCCGTATGGAGCCGGGGGTAAAAGCGACGATGCACAATACATGGCTCATGGCCGTTCAACGCTTGGGTGGAATCCGTGCCGCGATTGCGGGCGTGACCTGTCTTGCCCTGGCGATCGGCGCTTTTTTCATCGCGAATTTCGCAGCAGCTGAGCGGCTCGAGGCGCAGGCGGCGAGCGCTGCCGCGCGCGGCACGCACATGGGCGTGGGCAGCTGTGCGGGATCGACCTGTCATGGCCGCAACGAGGCCGATGGTGAGGTTGTTCGGCAGGACGAACTGTGGCGCTGGCAGGAAGAATCGACCCCCGGCGGTGCGCACAGCCGCGCTTTTCGCGTTCTGGGCGAACCGCGCAGCCTGGCCATCGGCAAGAAGCTGGGCATCGGCGATCCGCGTTCGGCCGCGATGTGCCTGGGATGCCATTCGACTCCGGCTGCAGCTAAAGGGCCGCGCTTCCAGGTCAATGACGGGGTGAGCTGCGAGGCCTGTCATGGTGCCGCCTCGGGCTGGCTGTCGAGCCATTATGCCACCGGCACCAGCCATGCCCGCAACGTGTCGCAGGGCATGATCCCGCTCGACAATGCGCAGGCGCGCGCAGGCGTCTGTCTCGATTGCCACCTCGGCAACGATGCGCCGGGCCAGTTCGTCAACCACCGGATCATGGCAGCGGGTCATCCGCGCATCTCGTTCGAGCTCGACCTGTTCTCGACGCTGACCCAGCATCATGACGAGGACGCCGACTACCGGCAGCGCAAGGGCAAGACGAACTCGATGCGCATGTGGGCGGTGGGCCAGGCGATCGCGCTGGAACGCTCGCTGAGCCTGTTCGGCAAGCCGGGACTGGGCACCGAAGGCGTGTTCCCCGAATTCTACTTCTTCGATTGCCATAGCTGCCATCGCCGCATCTATGACGAAGAGGATGCGCGCCCGACGGCCTTGGCCAATCCCGGTCGCCCGATCCCGACCGGCATGCCGCCTTACAATGACGAGAACATGATCATGCTCTCGGCAGCGGTGCGGATCGCGGCGCCCGGCCTGGCGCAGCAATATGAATCGCAGGCGCGCGCCTTCCACGCCGCGATGGCGCAGGGTCGCGGTCCGGCGGTTGAAGCAGCCAACCGTCTGCGCCAGACCGCCATGGCGCTGGCCGACCAGTTCAGCCGCAGCGACTTCACCCGCGCGCAGACCTTCTCGATCATGGAAGCCATTGCCAGCGAGGCGATCAGCCCGCGCTATACCGATTATGAAGGCAGCGTGCAGGCGGTGATGGCGGTGGATACGCTGCTCAGCGGTCTTGTGAACCAGGGCCAGGTTTCCGGGGGCGCCGCAACGTCGCTCCGGGCGCAGATCAACCAGGCCTATGCCGCCGTGGCAGAGCCCAATGGCTACAAGCCGCTTGAATTCCGCCGGGCGCTGGGGGGCGCAGTGCGGACCATCCGGTCGCTGCAATAGGACCGGCTGGCCAGGGAGATGACCAAGGTGGGACGTTTTGGTGAGTTCAGTTTCGTGATGTCGGGCCGGGTCGCATCCGGGCGGAGTTTCTGCGCATGATGCGGATTGGCAAGATGACGGCATCGCTTGCGGCGATGGCGCTGGTGCTCAGCTCCTGCGGGGGCGGCAACAGCAGCGGCACCACGCCTGCACCCAGCCCGACGCCGACGCCCAATCCCACGCCGCCGCCCGCGGGGGGCAATTTTACCGCGCCGGCGCAGGAAGCGCTGACCGTCGGCGAGGTGCAGCAGATCATCGCGCAGGCGGTGGGCGAGGCGCAGCGGCGCAATCTGCCCTCGGTCATCTCCGTGGTCGACCGCGTCGGCAACGTGCTGGCGGTGTTCCGGATGAACGGCGCGCGCGCCACCGCGCGAACCAGCGCGATGACTGAGGCGGGGCTCAACAATCCGTTCGTCGATGCGCAGGGGCTCGACGTGCCCGCCGAGATGGCCTCGATCGCCAAGGCGGTCACCGGCGCCTATCTGTCGAGCGGCGGCAATGCCTTTTCGACCCGCACCGCAAGCCAGATCGTCCAGCAGCATTTCCCGCCTGCGCCTTCGACCCGGGGGCTGGAGAGCGGACCGCTGTTCGGCGTGCAGTTCAGCCAGCTGCCCTGTTCGGACCTGTCCTCCCGTTTCCAGTCGGCAGGCGGGGCCAGCGCGTTCATCGGCCCCAAGCGCTCGCCGCTTGGCCTGGCGGCCGACCCGGGCGGGTTGCCACTGTACAAGAA
>NZ_LSIS01000090.1:0-887 GCF_001556365.1 Blastomonas sp. CCH1-A6
ATATCAACCTGCGCACCTTCATCTCGTCCGCCGATACGCCGCTCCGCGAAGCCTTTGCCAGCTTTCGTGCAGCGGGGATCACCGAGTTCATCATCGATTTCCGCTATAATGGCGGCGGGCTGGTTTCGACCGCAGAATTGATGGGCGATCTGCTCGGCGGCAACCGCAGCAGCAACGATCTCTTTTCGGGCGTGCGCTTCCGCGCGTCGAAATCTGCGCGCAACGAAAACCGCCTCTTTGCCCCGCGCGCGGAGTCGGTGAGCCCGGTGAAGATCGCGTTCATCGGCACCGGCGCCACCGCATCGGCGAGCGAACTGGTGATCAACTCGATGGCCCCCTATCTCGGCCGCAACCTGGCGCTGATTGGCGCCAACACCTTCGGCAAGCCCGTGGGCCAGATCGCGCTCGACCGCAGCGCCTGCGACGACCGGGTGCGCGTCGTCGCGTTCAGTTCTGTCAACAGCCGCAACCAGGGCGAGTATTTCAACGGCCTCGCGAGCACGCTCGACGTGACCTGCCAGGCGGCGGATGACCTCACTCGGCCGCTGGGCGATCCGCAGGAAGCCTCGATCCGTGGCGCGCTCGATTTCCTTGCCGGACGCAGTTGCACCGCGATCTCGCTCAGCGGCCCATCGGGCAATATCGCCGGCCAGTCGCAGCGCGGCCTGATCGCCAGCGACCGCGAGCTGCTGGTACCGGATGCGCCCAGCCCGGCACAGCGCGAGGTGCCGGGGCTGTTTTGAGGACAGTGCTCGAAAGCCCTCCCCCTCGATGGGGGAGGGTTGGGCGGGGGTGTTGCTGCCGGGTTGCGCGGCGATGGCCCTGGTGCGCCCAGCCGCCCGATCACCCTCACCGCTGCGACTAGGCTCCTTCGTCGCCAAGTCTCG
>NZ_LSIS01000091.1:0-244 GCF_001556365.1 Blastomonas sp. CCH1-A6
CGCTTGCGCTCCTTGCTTTCAACCCATTCGGCGGCGCTGTAGCGGCGGACCCTGCGATGGATCAGCGAGGCGGCCAGCTCGCGTTGAGTGGCGCCTGCCTGGTGGCCGTCGAGCACTTGCAGCAAGGTGACGAGGTGCAGGCGCCGGAAGGGCGGCGGGCGCCACGCTGGCGGGCCGGCCGCCATGCCGTTGAGGCGGCGGCACAGGCGCTCGACCGACGCGAGGCGTGCGAAGGGGTTAGGTG
>NZ_LSIS01000092.1:0-836 GCF_001556365.1 Blastomonas sp. CCH1-A6
CGCCGGCCATCATCGAGAGCTGCCCGACGCGCATCTTCCTGCCGAACGAGCGCGCGGCCGAGCCGCAGATCGCGGCCATCTACGAGCGGTTCGGGCTCAATGCCCGGCAGATCGAAATCCTCAGCCGGGCGACGCCCAAGAGGGATTATTACTGTCAAAGCAGGCGCGGCAATCGCCTGTTCGAGCTGGGGCTGGGTGAGGTCGCGCTGACCTTTACCGCCGCGTCGTCGAAGACCGACCAGCTCGCCATCGCCGACATCATCGAAACCCACGGGGCACCGGCGTTCGCGGCCGAATGGCTGCGCCATCGCGGCTGCGCCTGGGCCGTCGAACTTCTTCCCCCCAGCCAGCAGGAGTTACCGCTATGACCAAAATGACTCTGCGCCGCGCCATCCTGGCCGGCGTCCTCGCCAGCGCAGCCGTCGTGCCGATGATCGCGCCCATGCCAGCCTACGCGCAGTTCGGCGGCATCGTCTATGACCCGACCAACTACGCGCAGAACGTGCTGACGGCCGCGCGGTCGCTCCAGCAGATCAACAATCAGATCCAGCAAATCCAGAACCAGGCGACGAGCCTCATCAACGAGGCGCGCAACCTCACCTCGCTGCCGTTCTCCTCGCTCCAGCAGCTCCAGCAACAGGTGCAGCGCACCCAGCAGCTTCTGAGCGAAGTCCAGCGCATCGCCTACGACGTGCAGGACATCCAGCAGGCGTTCAACGGCCGCTACAAGGGCGCGGCGTTGACCGGCGATCACGCGCAGATGGTCGCCAACGCGAACGCTCGCTGGGAGGATAGCGTCGGCGCCTTTCAGGATGCCTTGCAGGTGCAGGCCGGCG
>NZ_LSIS01000093.1:0-248 GCF_001556365.1 Blastomonas sp. CCH1-A6
CGCCTTTCAGGATGCCTTGCAGGTGCAGGCCGGCGTCGTCGGCAACATCGAAGGCACGCGCACGACGATGGACAGCCTGGTCTCGGCCAGCCAGTCCGCGACCGGCGCGCTCCAGGCGACGCAGGCGGGCAATCAGCTCCTCGCGCTGCAATCGCGGCAGCTCGCGGACCTCACCGCCGCCGTGGCGGCGCAAGGCCGGGCGCAGGCGCTGCAATCCGCCCGCCAGGCGGCCGAGGAGGCCGAAGGGC
>NZ_LSIS01000094.1:0-3814 GCF_001556365.1 Blastomonas sp. CCH1-A6
ACCGTACCCGCCATGTCCGCGTGACTCTGGCACGGCAGGACGCGAAGCTGCCGATCGAAAGCGCCAAGGCGATGATCCACCACCCGCTCGGCCGCCTCCCTTCCCAGGCGCTGGTTATGGTCGGCGACGGCCAGGGCGGGATGATCTCGACCAGGATGCTGCCCCAGGGCCGCTGGCGGGTCGAGCTCTCCGTGGCCCATGGCGGCGACGAGGCACGCTATCGGAGGGACCTCAAGTGAACGTGATGACCCGTTTGGCGCCCGAAACGGCCTTGATCGAACGCGACTTTGCCGTGCCCGATATCCGCTGCGCCGGCTGCATCTCCAAACTCGAACAGGGGCTGGTGCGCGATGCCCGGATCCGAAGCGCGCGCGTCAACTTCACCGAGAAGCGCGTGCACCTGGCGCATACCGCCGATGCCGAAATGCCCGACCTGCTCGGTGCGTTCACCTCATTGGGGTTCGAGGCGCACCCGATCGGCGAGGGGCCGAAGGACGTCGATGGCGAAGCGGCGACGAGCAAGGAGCTGGTGCGCGCGGTCGCGGTCAGCGGCTTTGCGATGATGAACATCATGCTGCTATCGGTCTCGGTCTGGTCGGGCGCGACCGGGGTGACGCGCGACCTGTTCCACTGGCTTTCGGCGCTGATTGCGCTGCCGACCATCGCCTATGCCGGGCGGCCCTTCTTCCGCTCGGCCTGGCGCGCGCTCCGCCACGGGCACACGAATATGGACGTGCCGATCAGCATCGGCGTGACGCTCGCCACCGCGCTCAGCCTGTACGAGACCGCAACCCACGGCGCCCATGCCTATTTCGACAGCGCGGTGATGCTGCTGTTCTTCCTGCTGTGCGGGCGCTGGCTCGACAGCGTGATGCGCGACCGCGCGCGCGGCGGCGTTACTGCGCTGCTGCGCAACATGGGCACCGGCGCGATGGTATTCGGGCCCGATGGCAGCACCCACTGGACCGATGCGACCGCGCTGCAGCCCGGCATGGTGATGCTGGTGGCAGCCGGCGAGCGCCTTGCGGCCGATGGCGTGATCGTTCAGGGCAGCACGCGGATCGACCTGTCGCTGCTCACCGGCGAGAGCGCGCCGCAGGAGGCGGCGCTCGATGATGTGGTGCATGCCGGGACGCTCAATATCGATGCGCCGGTGCGCGTGCGCGTCACCGCCGCCGGAACCGATACCGCCATCGCCGATATTGCCCGGCTGATGGGTGAAGCCTCGCAGGGCAAGTCGCGCTATGTCCGCATCGCCGACCGCGCCGCGCGGCTCTATGCCCCGGCGGTGCACGGGCTGGCGCTCACCGCCTTTGCCGGATGGATGGTCGCGGGTGCAGGTTGGCACGAGGCGCTGCTGATCGCGGTGGCGGTGTTGATCATCACCTGCCCCTGCGCGCTCGGCCTCGCCGTGCCCGCAGCGCAGATCGTCGCGGCGGGCGCGCTGATGAAGCGCGGCGTGCTGATCAAGGACGGCTCGGCGCTCGAGCGCATGGCCGAGATCGACCGCGCGCTGATCGACAAGACCGGAACGCTCACGCTCGGCCGGCCGGTCGCGAGCAATCTGGCTGAGATCGCGGCGGAGCATCGCCCGGTACTGCTGGCGCTGGCGCAGATGAGCCGCCATCCGCTCAGCGCTGCGCTTACCCGCGACCTGACCGCGCAGGGCGTACACGCCGCGCAGATCGACGAAGTCCAGGAAACGCCCGGTTTCGGCGTCGCCGCGCTGTGGCAGGGCCAGCCGGTCACACTGGGCAGGCCGCAAGGTCCGGAAGCGGGCAGCGAACTGGCGAGCGAGCTGAGCATCGATGGGCGTCCCGTCGCGCTGGTGCGCTTTGCCGATGCGCTGCGCCCCGATACCGTGGAAGCCATCACGGCGCTGAGGGCCGAAGGGGTCGATGCGATGATCCTATCGGGCGATCGCACCGAAGCCGTCGCTCCGGTCGCGCGCACGCTGGGTCTTACCGCGATGACTGGGCTCAGCCCGCAGGACAAGCTGGCCGCCATCGCGCGGAGCAGCGGCGCGGGTCACAAGGTGCTGATGATCGGCGACGGGTTGAACGATGGCCCCGCGCTCGCCGCCGGCCACGCCTCGATGGCCCCCGGATCGGCCAGTGATGTCGGCAAGAACGCTTCGGACTGTATCTTCATGGGCGATCGGCTGATGCCCGTGGTCGACACCATCCGCATGGCCCGCCGCACCCAGGCCATCGTTCGCCAGAATTTCGCGCTGGCGATCGGATACAATGTCATCGCGGTGCCGCTGGCCTTTGCCGGACTGGTCACGCCGCTGGTCGCCGCGATCGCCATGTCGGGATCGTCGCTGATCGTGGTGGGCAACGCGCTGCGTCTCAAGGGAGCCCTGAAATGAACGGCCTGCTGTTGCTGATCCCCATTGCCCTCTGCCTCGGGCTGCTGGGCCTTGGGGCGTTCTTCTGGTCGGTCCAGGGCGGTCAGTATGAAGACATGGATGGCGCAGCGCTGCGCATCCTGGTCGAGGATGATGCCGACCGCTCTCGGGTGCAGCCATGAACGCGCTGCGCCGGCCCGGCGGAATGGCCTCGCTCTGTGCACTCCTGGTGGCGCTTGCGCTGGTCAACGCCCCGCTTGCCCGCGCGCAGGGGCGGGTGCTGGTGATGGAGAATTGCAATGGCGGAACGACGACGATCGTCATTCCCGAACGCAACGACGGCCTGCCGAAAAAGCAAGGCGATTGCGCGAAAGCCTGTCACGCCATGACCGACCGGCGCACCAAGGGGCTTGCAGGCAAATCCGATTCGCACTGCTGAGGCGCGTGCAGCGATGCAAGGGCGGTGACTGTCAGCCACCGCCCTGATCCGCTGTCTTGTCAGGCAAGCGTGCCGCTGCGCGCGCCCGTGGAATTGTAGCCGCCCGCGCCGAACAGGATATCGCGCACGTGCATCGGCGAGACGCCTGCGGAATCGGCATCGACCGATACGAAGATGCCGCCCTGGGTCATGCGCTCTTCATAGAAGCGTGCCTCGTCCTCGTCGACGCCATGGCTGGTGAGCACGCCGATCAATCCGCCAGCGGCAGCGCCCACGACAGTCCCGGTAACCGCTGCGCCGCCGATGGCGGCCTCGGCTATCGCACCGGCCGCAACGAATGGCCCGACGCCGGGAATGGCCAGCGCGGCAATGCCGAACAGCGCACCCAGCCCTGCGCCTGCAGCGGCGGTTCCCAAAACATCGCGCGTCGTGTCTTCACCGGCCCCATCGGTCGTGGTGGCCTTGCCATTGTCCGATCTGGCGACGATCGAGATCGCGCTATCCGGCACGCCTGCGGTGCGGAGCTGTTCGACCGCCTGTCCGGCCTGGCGCTCGTTGTCGAAAATGGCGGATACAAAACTGTTATGCATGGGGTTTCTCCTGTGTCACCCGGCCCGACAGGAAGCATACGAGGCGACGCACAGGTCCGTTCCCCGCCTGGCACGGGTCGCGAGCGCACGAGAACTGGCTGGGCTGTCGCGCGAATTACATCCGATTCGGAGGAAATTTGCGCCAATCAGCGTTTTCTGCGGGTTTGCGGCCATGTCCCGGCAATTTTACAACTCCATTTCGGAACGTGCGCCGTTAACCCAAATCTGAAGATGTTAACCATTTCGATTTGTCGTTTGCGTCAACCGGCAGGCCAACCCCTGCTGGCCGCGACCAGCCAACAAAAACATTGATAAACATTGATTATTGGCCTGCTGAAGCAAGCACGTCCCGCATCTGCAATGGTTGGCCGCGCCGTTACCGCGGTTAGCGTCCGCGCTCGTGGTGTAATTTTCGGTGGAGATTTAGGTGCTGCT
>NZ_LSIS01000095.1:0-3625 GCF_001556365.1 Blastomonas sp. CCH1-A6
AGGCCGCACCGGCGGGTGCCGGGGCCGACGCAGCGACGGACAGGCAAAGGTTATGGCGCTGGCGGGGGCTGGCGCGGAAAAAGGCTCGGGGCCCAGCGGCGGGACCGGAGAATCGGGGACATTTTGCCGCGCTGAAGGAATGGAAGGTGGCGATTGGCTGAAAAGGGCGGCGGAGCATCCTCATCGATCGGCAGCGCGGGCGCGCACATGCGCATGGACCTGCTGCTCTGGTATCTGCGGCTGGTGCGTAGCCGATCGCAGGGCAAGTTGCTCGCCGAACAGGGGGTGATCCGCAGCAATGGCAACCGCGTCGTCAAGGCGCACCACGCGGTGCGCTGCGGCGACATTCTTACCGTCCCCCAGGGCTCGCGCGTGCTGGTGCTGCAGATCGACCAGCTGCCCCGGCGGCGCGGTCCGGCGGACGAGGCGCTGGCCTGCTACAGCGAACCGACCGAAGCGCGTGCGACGGGATAAAGCGGGGCTTTGGCACCCCAAGGCAGCGCCATATTGACGCATCGGCCTTGTCACAATAGCAAGGCGGCCAGAATCACCACGGCATCACCATGCCATCATCACGCCCGACCGGTGCCCCGCGCCGGTGCGCATTCAGGGGAGCGATCACAGCCGATGACCTATGTTGTCACCGACGCCTGCATCAAGTGCAAATATATGGACTGCGTCGAAGTCTGTCCGGTGGACTGCTTCTACGAGGGCGAGAACATGCTGGTGATCAACCCCAGCGAGTGCATCGACTGCGGCGTGTGCGAACCCGAATGCCCTGCCGAAGCCATCCTGCCCGATACCGAGGACGGCCTGGAAAAGTGGCTCGAGCTCAACACCAAGTTCAGCGCCGAATGGCCCAATATCACGGTCAAGCGCGACAGCCCGCCCGATGCCGATGAGTACAAGGGCAAGGAAGGCAAGTACGAAGCCTATTTCTCGCCCGAACCCGGCGAGGGCGACTGATCCGCTTTGGCGTGATGCGCTGACCCACCCCCAACCCCTCCCTTGCAGGGAGGGGAGTTCCAGCGCGACAAGCAAACAATTCCCCTCCCTGGACAGGGAGGGGCCAGGGGTGGGTCGTCAGCGCCGACCCCTTTTTGGCAATTCCGCATCGCCCCGCTGCAAACGTTGGCGGTTTCCGTAGCGTAATTCCCCCAGCGCGATTGTATTTTCGTGCGCAGCCCCCATCTAGGACCGGAATGGCCATTACGGGGTGGCTATTTTGTGACGAATCTGTTAAGTGCGGCCTATTGGCGCAGCGGGTTTGCGCTGATGGGTGTCCCACATTCGGCACATTTTGAGGAGATTCACTCGAACGGCTGACATGCGAGTTCGAAAAGGCTCCCGCTTCCCCTGAATACAGAAAGGTTTTTGAATGGCCGCCAAAGCGCTGTCTTTTGATGTAGGCGATTATGTGGTTTATCCCAAGCACGGTGTCGGCCGTGTTGTGGAACTTCAGAAGGAAGAAATTGCCGGCATGCAGCTCGAGCTGTACGTGCTGCGCTTCGAAAAGGAACGGATGACCCTGCGCGTTCCTGTGAACAAGGTTGAAAGCATCGGCATGCGCAAGCTGTCTTCGGACAAGACGCTGCGCGAAGCTATGGAAACGCTCAAGAGCAAGCCCAAGGTCAAGCGCACCATGTGGTCGCGCCGTGCCCAGGAATATGAAGCGAAGATCAATTCGGGCGACCTCGTCTCGATCGCCGAGGTGACCCGCGACCTGTTCCGTCCCGACGACCAGCCCGAACAGAGCTATTCGGAACGGCAGATCTTCGAAGCCGCCTCGAGCCGTCTGGCGCGTGAGCTGGCCGCGATGGAAAAGACCGACGAGCCCGCCGCGCTCAAGAAGATCCTCGAGATCCTGAACGCCGCCGCGCCGCAGTACTACGAAGCCGCCGAATAAGCGATTTCGTTCTAGACGTTTCAGCAAGACCCCGGATCGGTGGAGGCCGATCCGGGGTCTTGCTATTTCCGGTCCCCTATCCCGCCCCGTCATTCCCGCGAACGCGGGAATCCCGCTTGTGCGTTTCCCGTTGCCATGAAAGCGGGACGCCCGCTTTCGCGGGGGTGACGGGAATGGCGCGGTAGCGAGCCGGGTTGCGACACTTCCCGGCGTGAGGCACGATGGTGCGAAACCAACAGGGGGGAGCCATCGTGACCAGCCAGGCCTGGCCGCCGATCGATCACAGACCGGGTCTGACCCTGCCCGCATTGCTGTTCTGGGCGGCGATCCTCTCGACGCTGCCGGTGCTGTGGCTCAATGTGCTGCCCGCGCTCGGCGGCGGTGCGCAGCGGGGCCATGCCGATCACAGCCTGTGGATCGTGCTTCATGCGCTGACCGGTTTCCTGACCCTCGTCTCTGGCTTTCTCGCGCTGTACATGGGCTGGACCCGCGCCGCGTTCGAATATCACCGCCACACCGGCTGCACCTATGTCGGCGCAGGCATGACCATGGCATTTGTCGCGCTGTTCCTCGCGACCAGCGATCCGCACCGCAATCCGGCGAGCGGCTGGGCTACGGCCACGCTGTCGGTGGCCTGGCTGGTCGCGACCTCGATGGGCTGGCGGCGCGGCAGCCAGAAGCGCTGGCGCTCGCACCAGATGTGGATGATCCGCTCGATGGTCCTCACCTGGACCTTCGTCTTCTGCCGCCTGGCGCAGCGGCTGGGCGACATGGAAGGCGTGGCCCCGGCCTTCGGAATATGGGCCTATTGGCTCGGGCCGCTGCTGATCGCCGAGATCGGGCTGCAGCTGTGGAACCGCCGCCGGCCCGCCTGACCCCTCAGCTCTTGTACAGGCTGTCCAGCCGCTCCTGATAGCGCCCGCGGATGACGTGCCGCCGGATCTTCATCGACGGCGTCATCTCGCCATTCTCGATGGTGAACGGCTCGTCGGCGAAGTTGAACTGGCGCACCTTCTCGATCACCGACAGGTCGGCATTGACCCGGTCGATCGCCGCGCGCACCGCAGCCTTGAACTGCGGATTGGCCTGGAGCGCGGCGAAATCGACCTTGAGGCCCTGCGCGCTCGCCCATTCCATCGTCCATTCAGGATCGGGCACCACCAGCCCGACCAGATAGGGCCGCCGGTCGCCGACCACCATCGCCTGGTGAATCTCGGGCTGCAGCGTCAGCATGCCCTCGACCTTTTGCGGCGAGACATTGTCGCCCTTGTCGTTGACGATCAGGTCCTTCTTGCGGTCGGTGATCGCGATCCGCCCGGCCTCGTCGATATAGCCGATATCGCCGGTGTGCAGCCAGCCGTCCTTGAGCACGCGCGCGGTCTCCTCGGGGTTCTGCCAGTAACCGTGCATGACCAGTTCGCCGCGCACCAGGATCTCGCCATCCTCGGCGATGCGCACCTCGGTATCGGCGAGCGGCGGGCCCACCGTGTCCATCTTGATGCCCACGCTGGGGCGGTTGCACGCGATGATCGGTGCGGCCTCGGTCTGGCCATAGCCTTGCAGCAGCGTAATGCCGAGTGCGTGGAAGAACACGCCGATCTCGGGATTGAGCGGAGCGCCACCCGAGACCATCGCCTTGACCCGTCCACCGAACCGCGCCTGGATCTTGGGGCGCAGGCTCTTCGACAGGATGAAGTCCATCGGCTTGTCGAGCAGACC
>NZ_LSIS01000096.1:0-3484 GCF_001556365.1 Blastomonas sp. CCH1-A6
TCTTCGACTTCGACAAGTCGAACATCACGCCGGAAGCTGCGACCATTCTGGACAACGCCGTTGCCGCTTACGGCAGCTGCGGTTCGGTGCCGGTCATGCTGGCAGGTCACGCTGACCGTTCGGGTGCAGCCACCTACAACGTGGGTCTGTCCCAGCGTCGTGCCGACTCCGTCAAGGCCTATCTGGTCTCGCGGAACATCCCGGCCAGCGCCATCAGCACCCAGGCGTTCGGTGAAACCCGCAACCGCGTTCAGACCGCCGATGGCGTTCGTGAACTGCAGAACCGTCGCGTGGAAATCACCTACGGTCCGGGTTCGGGCATGTAAGCCAAACGCTGGACCTACGGGTCTGGTAACAAAGAGGGTCGGTCTTCGGACCGGCCCTTTTTTGTTGGGGCGCCATGGCTGGCATGTCGCCTGCTTGCCCAAGGACCGCGTCGCGCTTATGTAGGGTGCATGGACAATCCAGCAGCCGACATCACCCTGACACCCGCTGCGGCCAAGCGCGTGGCCGCGATTGCTGCCAAGCAGCAAAAGCCCGCCATCCTGCGTCTCGCGGTGGAGGGAGGCGGTTGCTCCGGTTTCCAGTACCGTTTCGGCCTTGCCGATGCGCCCGAGCCCGACGATACCGTCACTGAAACCGATGGCGTCTCGCTGGTCGTTGACGATATCAGCCTTGATCTGGTTCGCGGCAGCGCAGTGGATTTCGTGGAATCGCTTGGCGGGTCGGCATTCCAGGTGACCAACCCCAACGCTGCATCCGGATGCGGCTGTGGTTCCAGTTTCTCGATCTGAATGCCTGCTGGCCTTATGGGGAACCCGAACCGCCGGATTTCGTATTGAGCGGCAAGGCATAGGACCGGGGGTGCACATGAAATCCAGCCAGCATCATGCGATCGTCGCTCGATCGCTGCGAAAGATCACCATCGATCGAGGGGACCAGGCGTGATCGATCCCGCCATGGCGACCGACGCGCAGCATCGCGACCCCGAAGCTCCGGATCATATCAGCCCGCATGCCATGACGCGGCTGGAAGCGGGCCGGGTTGCCGGCATCACCCTCACCGTGCTCGCTGTGGTTGGTGTCGCCTGGTTGCTGATGGAGCTGACGCAGTTCCTGCTGCTCGTCTTCGCAGCGCTGGTTCTTGCGGCAATCTTCTCGTCCATCGCGCGCCGGGTATGCGACCTGACCGGCATGAAGCGCGGACCCGCGCTGGCGATCTCCGTATTTCTGCTGCTGGCGGTCTTCGCTGGAGCCTTCACGCTGTTCGGATCGCAGATTGCGGACGAGTTCGACACGATCCAGCAGAGCATTCCGCCCGCGATCGACCGGGTCGAGGCCCAGCTGGACGAGGTGGGGCTTGGCGAACAGGCCCGGAAAATCGTGCAACAGGGCAGCGGCGATCTTTCCAGCCTGGCCTCGCGGCTGGGCGGCTTTGCGATGACGGCCACCAATGCCATTGCCAATTTCGTGCTCGTCTTCGTCGGCGCGATCTTCATCGCCAGCGACCCCAATGTCTATCGACGCGGGCTGCTGCTGCTTCTGCCCAAGCGCGCCGAGCAGCCGGTTTCGGACGCGCTGGATGATGCGTCGCGGGGCCTGCGCGGCTGGATGATGGGCCAGGGCGTCTCGTCGATTGTCGTTGCGGTATTGACCGGAGGCGGACTCTGGGCGCTGGGGGTCCCCGCATCGGGAGGCCTAGCCATCATCGCCGGCCTGCTCGACATCATTCCGATGGTCGGACCGGTCATTGCCGGTGTCCCGGCGGTTCTGCTCGCTTTCACCGTGTCGCCGACAACGGCCTTGTGGACGGTCGTCCTGTTCCTGATCGTTCAGCAGATCCAGGGCAATTTCCTGCAGCCGATGATCCAGAAACAGGCCGTCGATGTGCCGCCTGCGGTGCTGTTGTTTGCGGTCGTCGCCTTCGGGCTCGTCTTCGGCTTTCTGGGCGTGCTGCTCTCGGCTCCGCTGACGGTAGTGACCTATGTCATGGTCCAGCGGCTCTATGTGAAGACCCTGCTAGGCAAGCCGATCCGGATCGCCGGCCAGGACTGATCCCGCCCGGCCGTTGCTTGAAGATCAGAGCGGCCCCAATCAGAGCGGCCCCAATCAGAGCGGATTGCCGTCCTTGTCGCGGAACACCTCGCGCCGGCCGACATGGTTGGGCGCGCTGATATAGCCGTCCTCTTCCATTCGTTCGACCAGTCGCGCGGCGCTGTTATAGCCGATGCGCAACTGCCGCTGCAGCCAGCTGGTCGAGGCCTTCTGGCTCTCGAACACGATCTGGCAGGCGGCGCGGTACATCTGCTCCTCGGGGCTGTCGTCAAGGCTCGCGCCATCGAGCGCGAAGCCGCCGTCCTCAGGTTCCTCGGTCACTGCCTGGATGTAGTCGGGCTGGCCCTGGCCGCGCCAGTGGTCGGCGACACGGCGCACCTCCTCATCCGAGACGAAGGGCCCGTGCACGCGCTCGACCTGCTTGCCGCCGGACATGTAGAGCATGTCGCCCTTGCCGAGCAGCTGCTCCGCGCCCTGTTCGCCCAGGATGGTGCGCGAATCGATCTTGCTGGTGACGTGGAAGCTGATGCGGGTCGGTAGGTTGGCCTTGATCACGCCGGTGATGACGTCGACCGAAGGACGCTGCGTCGCCATGATCAGGTGGATGCCCGCCGCACGCGCCTTCTGTGCGAGCCGTTGGATGAGGAATTCGACCTCCTTGCCCGCCGTCATCATCAGGTCTGCCAGCTCGTCGACGATCACCACGATCTGCGGCATCGGCTCGTAATCGAGCTGCTTTTTCTCGTATTGCGGTTGGCCGCTGACCGGATCCCAGCCGGTCTGGACCTCTTCGCCCAGCGGCAGGCCCTTGGCCTTGGCGACGCGCACCTTGTCGTTGAAATTGACGAGGCTGCGGACCTTGAGCTCGCTCATCATCCGATAGCGCTCCTCCATCTGCTCCACCGCCCATTTCAGTGCGCGCACCGCCTTGGCGGGCTCGGTCACCACGGGGGAGAGAAGGTGCGGAATGTCGTCATAGATCGACAGTTCGAGCATCTTGGGATCGATCATGATCATGCGCAGCGTTTCCGGCGTCATCCGGTAAAGCAGCGAAAGGATCATCGCGTTGAGGCCGACCGACTTGCCCGATCCAGTGGTGCCCGCGATCAGCAGGTGCGGCATCGGCGCGAGGTCGGCGATCACCGGATCGCCCGAGATGTTCTTGCCCAGGATGACCGGCAGCTGGCCGCTATTCTCGGCAAAATGGCTCGATCCGATCATCTCGTGCAGCACGACGGCGTCGCGATGCTGGTTGGGCAGCTCGATGCCCAGCTCCTTGCGGCACGGGATCGCCGCGACGCGCGCCGAGCGCGCCGACATGTTGCGCGCGATATCGTCGGCCAGCTGGATGACGCGGTTGGCCTTGATGCCCGGCGCGGGCAGCAGCTCGTAACGAGTCACCACCGGGCCGGGGCGCACCGCCGTGATCT
>NZ_LSIS01000097.1:0-5685 GCF_001556365.1 Blastomonas sp. CCH1-A6
AATATGCTGCTCTCGCGCTCGATCTGGCGCGCAGGCGGTTGACTTGAAGGTCATCTGACGCTAACCGCCCCGTTCTTCTAGCAAACCTATTGCATCAGGATTCTTTATCATGTCGCGCATCTGCGAACTGACCGGCAAGGGCCGGATGGTGGGCCACAATGTGTCTCACGCCAACAACAAGACCAAGCGCGTGTTTCTGCCCAACCTGCAGAACGTCACGCTGATGAGCGAAAAGCTCGAGCGCAGCTTCAAGCTCCGCGTGTCGACCGCAGGCCTGCGTTCGGTCGAGCATGTCGGCGGCCTGGACAACTGGCTGCTCAAGACCAGCGAAGACAAGCTGTCGGCCCGCGCCGCCAAGATCAAGCGCGAGCTGCACAAGGCTGCGGCCTGATGGACCGCCAGCGCACCGCGCTTTATGCCGGTGCGCTGGGCCTTGCAGCGTTGGCGAGCCCTGTTTTGGCAGGGACGCGCACGACTGCCGAAGTCCTATACTCCGAAAATCCGCAGGAACGCGCCTTTCAGGAGAGCGCGGGCTATAGTGATGACGTGATCCTGCGCGACGGCACCATCTATCTGTCAGGCGTGGTGGTTGGTCCGACGGCAAACAAGGCTGCGTTCGAGCGCACCTATCGCCGCATCAGCGACATCCTGATGCGCGCAGGCGCGACCTGGGAAGATGTGGTCGAAATCACCAGCTATCACACGGATATAGAGCCGCAAGTTGCGGTTATGTCTGAAGTGCAGAAGCAGTTCATCACCCCGCCCTTTGCTGCCTGGACCGCCGTGCAGGTCACGCGCCTCTATTCACCTGGCGGAGTCACCGAAATCAAGATCGTGGCGAAGAAGGCGGTTCGCTGAGCTCGAACTTGAGCAGCAGGCTGCGCTGCAGCAGCAGATAGTTGTCGTCCGCAATCACCCACAGGATCGTGCGCCGGCCTTCGCGTTCGACCGCAATGCCTTCCATGTTATCGACCGGCAGCGGGGGTTTCAGCGTCGCAATGACGCGGGGGCGCACCAGTGCTTTGGCCGTGACCGTGTTCGTGTCGATCAGCGCTATCTTGGCGCTCACGCCTTCGGCAAGATTGAATCGCCGGTGCAGCGCGATCAGCCGGCCATCGGGCAGCTGTGCGATATCGGTAATGCGATAGCCCTCTGGAGGCTGATAGGCGAACGACACGGCCTTAGCCCCTGTTTCGGCCGGATCGCTCCGGAAGATGAGCCCCACCGTCACGCCGGGACGGATCGAGCGCGATTCGGAAAACACGAGAAACCGGCCGTCACGCAGCCGCACCATCGCCTCTGCCCCGCCGTTGTTCGGCCATTCCTGCATCGCCAGCGGCTTACCGGTCGCCTCGGCGCGCGCGAAGCCCGGCGCATAGCGCCGGATGCGGTGGCGCTGCTCGAACCCCACCCAATATCGGCCCGACACGGGATCGAAGGTCAGGCTTTCCGAATCCTGGTCCTTTTTCGTGCTGGGTTCCCCCTTGCGCACCGGCAGCGGTGCAATGAAGCTGTCCTGCGCCCTGCCTTTGGCCGTGATCGTGAAGCCCGCAAGGATGGCGGCATCGCTCAGCGCGATCAGCCGCCCATTGCCTATAGCATGCAGCGCGGAAAAGCCGCCAAACTCGCTGTTGTCGCTCTGCAGCTCCCAGCCTCCGACAAGCGTCAACGGGCCATTGCCCAGCTGGTGTGGCAGGCGCGGCAGGTCGCGCGGCGTGCGCACGGTAATTTGCTGGCTGTCATTGCCGGGGATCGGCGAATCGGCAACGAACGCACCGGTACCAAGGAAGAACAGCAGCGAGGTGAGCGCGAGAGCGCGCCGCAGCGCGACGCGCCCGCGCGGTTCGGCTTCGATCGGCTCCACCGCCCGGTCCTCCCCGTCACTCGGCAGCGAGCGGCCCTTCATTGAACTGCAGCGCCGAAAGCCGCGCATACAGGCCATTGCGCGCCGAAAGCTGGTCGTGCGTGCCTTCCTCGACGATACCACCATCGCTCATCACGACGATGCGGTCAGCTGAACGGATGGTCGCGAGCCGGTGCGCGATGACCAGCGTCGTGCGGCCCTGCATCAGATGCTCGAGCGCATTCTGCACTAGCTTCTCGCTCTCGGCATCGAGCGCCGAGGTCGCCTCGTCAAGCAGCAGGATCGGCGCGTTGCGCAAGAGCGCCCGCGCGATCGAGATACGCTGGCGCTGACCGCCCGAAAGCCGTGCCCCGCCCTCGCCCAGATAGCTGTCGAGCCCCTCAGGCAGCTTGCGCAGGAATTCCTCGGCATTGGCCGCGCGCGCCGCTTCCCAGATCTGCTCGTCACTCGCTGCCCAGTTGCCGTAGCGCAGATTGTCGCGTGCGCTGGCGGCGAAAAGCACGCTGTCCTGCGGCACGAAGGCCATCCGCTGGCGGATCTCCTTCGGGTCGGCAGACGACAGCGCCACGCCATCGATCCGCACCGATCCGGCCTGCGGATCGTAGAACCTCTGGGCGAGCTGGAACAGGGTCGACTTGCCAGCACCCGAAGGCCCGACGATCGCGACGGTTTCGCCCGGCGAGACCTGGAGCGAGAAATCCTTGAGCGCCAGCGTTTCGGGCCGGGTGGGATAGGCAAAGCTCACATTCTGGAAGCTCAGCTGGCCGCGCGGGGGCACCGGCAGCACGATAGGATTGGCCGGAGCCCGGATTTCAGGCTGCTCGTTGAGCAGCTCGTTGAGCCGTCCGGCGGCCCCGCCTGCACGCAGCAGGTCGCCATACACCTCGGTCAGCGCGCCGAAGGCGCCGGCGACCAGACCGCCGGTCAGCACGAACGCGGCAATGTCGCCGCCCGAGAGCCGCCCCTCGATCACGTCGATCGCGCCCTGCCACATGATCGCGGTGATCGCGCCGAAGATCAGCGTGATGACGACGGCGGTGAGGCTGGCGCGCAGCGTGATGCGGCGGCGCGCGGTGGCAAAGGTCGTTTCCACCGCCTCGCCGAAACGCGCGGCCTCGCGCGCTTCCTGGCCGAACGCCTGGACGATCTTCATCGCGCCAAGCACCTCGGTTGTGGTCGCGCCGACATTCGCGACGCGGTCCTGGCTCGAGCGTGCGACCTTTTCGAGCCGACGACCGATGAACACGATCGGCAGCACGACCAGCGGGATGCCGAGCAGCAGCATGCCGGTCAGCTTGGGCGCGAGCGAGAACAGATAGACGATGCCGCCAATGCCCACGACCAGATTGCGCAGCGCGACCGAGACCGTGGTACCGACCACCTGCTCGACGATCGCGGTGTCCGAGGTCATGCGCGAGGCGATTTCCGACGGCCGGTTGGTTTCGAAGAATGACGGGGCAAGGCCCAGCAGATTCCGCTGCACCGCAAGGCGGATATCGGCCACCACCCGCTCCCCGAGCCAGGACACGAAGTAGAAGCGCAGCGCCGTGGAAACGCCCAGGATCACGGTGATCATGAACAGATAGCGGAACCAGCGGCCGATATCCTCGGTGCTGCCGCCATCGCCGCCAAAGCCGCGATCGATGACAAGCTTGAAGCCTGCGGGAATGGCGAGCGTCGCGCCAGCAGCCACCGTCAGCGCGAGCAGCGCGAAGGCGATCTGGCGCGGATAGGCAGCCGCAAACTGGGCGAGCATCGCAAGATTGCCCAGCTGGCGAGGATTGCCGCGCTTGCCCTTGCCGCTATCCGCAAGGTCTGCGACCGGTTCGTCGATGCCCGCAGGGTCGTTTGCAGCCGCCGCAGCTACCGCTGGATTGTGTGTTTCCGCCATGGCTGTGCGCCTAGCAGGCCATCCGGCTGCACTCAATGTTTTTGGGTTGCCCGCCACCGGCAACGTCACCGTTTCGGGACGTCAGATTTACATCTGCCTAAACGCCTGTAACCGATTGATTAACCCGTGCATGCGATGCTTTTTACCGGCAACCACGCACGCCGCACCTGCGTTAATCGCTTGTATTTTCGGTGGTGCAGCGCAACATTGGCAGGTGAGAGGCCGCCGGAAAGAGCCGCACCAAGCGGACACGGCGGTTTGCAGGGGAATTTGATGCTTTACCACGCCTATGAACTTCAACGCTCGTTCCTTTCGAGCGCCAGCGCCATCGCGACGATCGGCGCGAACATGCTGAATAGCCCGCTCAACCCAATGACCTTCTTTGGCGGCGAACCGATCATGGCCTCCGCGCTCGAGGTGTTTGCGCACGCCTCCGCGCCCTATGGCAAGCCTGCCTTCGGGATCACCAGCGTCGATATCGATGGCGCACCGAGCGCCGTTCAGGAGGACATCGTCCTCAAGCGCCCGTTCGGCGACCTGATCCGTTTCCGCCACGAGAAGCTGGCCAAGGACGCCCCCCGCCTGCTGATCGTCGCGCCGATGTCGGGCCATTATGCTACGCTGCTGCGCGGAACGGTCGCGCGGATGATCCCTCGCCATGAAGTGTATATCACCGACTGGGCCGATGCGCGCGACGTGCCGCTGAAGGAAGGCCGGTTCGACCTCGACGATTATATCGACTATCTGATCGGCTTTCTCGAGCATGTCGGCCCCGGCGCGCACATGCTCGCGGTGTGCCAGCCTTCGGTGCCGTGCTTTGCCGCCGCTGCGCTGATGTCGGCCGACCAGCATCCGTGCCGGCCGAAGACGCTGACGATGATGGGCGGGCCGATCGACACCCGCGAGGCGCCCACGGCGGTCAACACCATGGCGACGCAGCGCCCGCTCGCCTGGTTCGAGCACAACGTGATCGCGAAGGTGCCCTTCCAGTACAAGGGCGCGGGCCGCAAGGTCTATCCCGGCTTCATGCAGCTGACCGGCTTCATGACGATGAACCTGGGCAACCACATGATGAGCCACTGGGAGATGTTCAAGCATCTGGTCAACGGCGATGGCGAAAGCGCCGATGCCACCAAGGACTTCTACGACGAATATCGTTCGGTCTGCGACATGACCGCCGAATTCTACCTGCAGACGGTCGAGAACGTGTTCCAGACGCATTCGCTGCCCAAGGGCGAGTTCATGCACCGGGGCAAGCGGATCGATCCGGGCGCGATCACCGACATCGCCTTGCTGGCGATCGAGGGCGAACGCGACGATATCAGCGGACTTGGCCAGACCCGCGCGGCTCTGACGCTGACGCCCAAGCTGCCCAAGGCGAAGAAGAAATATCTGATGGCCGAAAGCGTCGGCCATTACGGAATCTTCAACGGCAGCAAGTGGCGCGAGCGGATCGCGCCAGTGGTCGAGGACTGGATTGCGAGCCACGATTGATCGCATGATCGGACCGGGAGCGGCGTTTCGGACTTGCCGCCCCGGCCCCCGGCCCTTATCGCCGCGACCATGATCAAGTTGAAGACCGTGCGCGTCGAGCGCTTTGCCGTTGACGGCAGTTTCATCATCAGCCGCGGCGCCAAGACCGATGTCGACGTCGTCTATTGCGAAGTCACCGATGGCACGCATGTCGGCTGCGGCGAGGGCACGCCCATCTATTACGAGGGCGAAACGGCGGACCTATGCGCCGAAGCCATCGACATGCGCGCGAAGCAGAACCGCCCGCTGACGCGCGAGGACCTGCTCAAGACGATGATGGAAGGCGCAGCGCGCAACGCGCTGGATGCCGCGCTTTGGGACCTCGAGGTTCAGGCGACCGGCAAGCCGCTCTGGCAGCTGGCGGGCCTGCCCCAGCCCAAGCCGCTGGTCACCGCCT
>NZ_LSIS01000098.1:0-14252 GCF_001556365.1 Blastomonas sp. CCH1-A6
TTTCCAGCTCTTGCGGGGCCGCCCGCTTATGATGCCTCGCTCGCCGACCATGGGCTCGAGCCCAAGGAATTTCGCGGGCTGACCTATCCGCTGGGCGATCATGCGCCCGGCTATGGCGAATATTTCGCCATCGCGCCGGGGCTCGGCTGGACCCGGCTGCCGGTCCCCGGATCGCTCGACCATATCAACATCTGGCTGCTCGACGACACCGATGACGAGGGCGAAGGCGTCGCGATCGTCGATACCGGGCTGTACATGCCCGCCTCGACCGATGCGTGGAAGAAGCTGTTCGCCGAAGGGCTGCAGGGCCGCCGCATCACCCGCGTGCTCGTCACCCATTTCCATCCCGACCATGTCGGCGCTGCCGGCTGGCTGTGCCGCCGTTTCGGCGTTCGCCTATGGATGAACCGCACCGAATGGCTGATGGCGCGGATGCTGACCGCCGATGTGCGCGAACAGCCTCCCGAGGAAGCCATCGACCAGATGCGCCTGGCGGGATGGGACGACAAGCGCCTCGACGAGATGCGCGCGCGCGGCTGGGGCAATTTCGCGCGCATGGTCGCCCCGCTGCCCATCGGCCATGTCCGCATGGAAGACGGCGGCGAGGTGCAGATCGGCGAGCGGCGCTGGACGGTGATGACCGGCGGCGGGCACACGCCCGAGCACGCTTGCCTGATCGACAAGGCGGGCCAGGTTGTGATCGCGGGCGACCAGATATTGCCGCGCATCACCAGCAATGTCTCGATCATGGCGAGCGAGCCGACCGCGGATCCCTTGCGCGAATGGCTCGACAGCATCGCGAAATTCCGTGCCGCACTGACCGGCGACGAGCTCATCCTGCCCGCGCACGGCTTCCCGTTCACCGGGGTGCATGCGCGGCTCGATGCGCTGGCCGAGGGCCATCACGACCGGCTCGATGCGCTCGAGGCGGCACTCAAGGAGCGCGAGATGCGTGCGGTCGACACGTTCGGCATCCTGTTCGCGCGCAAGGTCGACGACAGCGTCTATGGCATCGCCACCGGCGAAGCGATGGCGCATCTGCGCTATCTGGAATATGCCGGGCGCGCGACCTGCACCGTGCGCGACGGCGTCGCCTGGTATTCGGCCTGAACGCATTCGGCCCAAGCTTTAGCCCGAGCGATATTGCGCTTCGGCTTCGGCCATATAGTCGCGGGTAATCGGCAGCGCGTGACGGCTGCGCGCGAACTGCACCTGATAGTTGCACATGCCGCCATGTTCGAACGCGGCGGTGGCCCCGGCGAGATAGAAGGTCCACATGCGGAAGAAGCGCGCATCGTACAGCGCCTCGATCTCGGCCTGTTTCTCGACCGTGCGCTGATACCATAGGCGCAGCGTGTGCGCATAATGCAGCCGTAGCGTCTCGACATCGGTGGCGATCAGCCGCGACGGCTCGCTCGCGCGCACGATCTCGCTCAGCGCCGGAATATAGCCGCCGGGAAAGATGTACTTGGTGGTGAAGGCATCGGTCGCGCCGGGACCGCCCATCCGCCCGATGGTGTGAAGCAGCATCACCCCGTCAAGCGCGAGCAGATTGCGGCACTGGCGGAAGAAGGTCTCGTATTGCGGCACGCCGACATGCTCGAACATGCCGACCGAAACGATGCGGTCGAAGCTGCCGGTGAGCGCGCGATAGTCGATCAGCTCGAACTTCACCCGGTCGGCGACCCCCGCCTCCTCGGCGCGGCGGCGCGCGACCTTGAGCTGTTCCTGCGACAGGGTGATGCCGAGCACGTCGACATCGGCGACGCGGTTGAGATACAGCGCCATGCCGCCCCAGCCGCAGCCGATATCGAGCACCCTCAGCCCCGGTCGCAGCGCGAGCTTGGCGGCGATATGCGCCTTCTTGTCGTCCTGCGCCTGTTCGAGCGAATTGGCGGGATCGGTGAAATAGGCGCAGCTATACTGCTTGTCGGCATCGAGAAAGAGATCGTAGAGCCGGTCGTCGAGATCGTAATGATGCGCGACATTGCGCTGCGATCGGCCCGCCGGATTGATCTGGTCGATCCGCCCGCCGATCGCCTTGACCAGCTTGCGCAAGGGGCCACGCGGCTTGAGATCGCCGCCCTTGTCCCAGGGCGCGTTGGCGCGCACGAGCTGGATCAGCTGCATGATGTCGCCACGCTCGATGATCAGGCGGCCGTCCATATAGGCCTCGCCCGCCCCCAGGCGCGGGTGGAGCGCGATGAAGCTCGCCACGTCCTTGTCGGCGAGCCGGATCGCGACATCGGGAAAGCCGGGCGTCGCCGTTCCGAAGCTTCGGGTGCGACCCTGATGGTCGGTCAGCTCGAGCGTGCCGTGGCGGATGATCCGGTTCAGGAAACGGTCGATAAGGCTCATGATGACCTAGATAGCGCGGCCAAAGTCAGATGCCAGCATACCATTCATATCCAGCCGCGTCCTCCCAGTAACCGCCGCCCCCGCCATAAGCGAGGCGATAGTCGGCGACCGCCTCTATTCGCCGGACATATTTGGCATGCTTGTAGCCGAGATGCCGTTCGACGCGCAGTCTCAGCGGCGCACCATTGCCGATCGGCAGCAATTCGTCGTTGAGCGCCCAGGCCATCATCGTCTGCGGATGGCGCGCATCTTCCATGTCGATGCTCTCGTAATAGGGCCCGGCGCGCAGCGTATCGGCGCAATGGAACACCAGATAGCGCGCGCTGTCCTTGACCTGCACCTTGTCGAGCAGATGCGCCAGGTTGACCCCGGTCCATTTTCCGATCGCGCTCCAGCCCTCGACGCAGTCGTGCCGGGTGATCTGGGTCTGTTTCGGCATCGACCGGATCTGACCCAGCGCGAACCGCGTGGGCTTTTCGACCAGCCCGTCGATGGCGAGTGTCCAGTCGGAAAAGCCGGTCGCGGCCTGTTTGAGATAATCGGCATCGGTTGGCGCACGCGTCCCGTTGGCGGGGACCGAGCGCCCGATATCGCGCGGCGAATATTCGCGCGCCATCCGCTCGCGCCCCTGGATCGCGCGCTGCAGCGCCATGTTGCCTTTTTCCGCCAGCAGCAGCGTATCGCGCCAGCTCTGGTTGGCGTTGAGCGCATCGCAGCCACTGAGCAGCCCGCCCGAGGCGATCGCGAGCGAGCCGACCAGCGCGCGACGAGTCACTATAAGGGGGCTCTTCGTCTCGCTCATCGCCGGTGTCCGATCGTCATGCCGCGCAGCAGCGTCAGCGGCTTGTGCACGATCACCAGGGCGACGTGCAGCAGCATGAAGCCGATCAGCGACCAGGCGATGATGAAATGGATCGAGCGCGCGGTCTGCCGCCCGCCGAACATCATGCTGGGGAAATGCAGCGCCGCATCGGTGCCCGGCGACATGGCCAGCCCGGTGACGATCATCAGCGGCAGCATCACGAAGATCACCGCGATATAGCTCAATTTCTGCAGCGGGTTGTACGCCTCGCCCGGCGCGGTGTGGAAATCGAACCTCGCATGATCGACAATGGTTCGCCAGAGCGCGCGCGGATGCCATTCGGCCGCGCGCATCGCGATCATGCCGCGGATATGGCCGTTGAAAAGGCTGAAGGCCATGAAGAACAGCAGGCCGAAGGCGAAGAACCAGGCGAAGAAGAAATGCCAGTGGCGGCCATCGGCGAGGCTGTAGTCGCCGGGGATCGTCGCCCAGCCGGGAAAGGCGCGGCTGCGCATCTGCCCTTCGCCATCGCGATAGACGCCGAGCACGCCGGTGGTATCGATCTGGGTGCTACCAATGCTGAGATAGCCGCGGCTGCCCTGCTGCCCGATCTCGAGCCAGGCGGGTTCGTCGCGATTGCCATATTCGCCCCAGTAGAGCCGGGGATGCGCGTTGAAGATCATGAGGCCGCTCATGAACAACGTGATCAGCGAAACGAGATTGACCCAGTGCCAGATGCGCGTGGTCAGCGCATGGCTGTGATCGGGTTCGCTGGCCGGAGGCGCGATCTCGGGCGCGGCCTGGGGCACCGCGACGGGCTCGGCAGGGTCGAGAGCGGCGATCATGTCGGTCATTCGCAATCCAGGCGCACAAGGTTACAGTCGTTCCGCGAATCCATGCCCGATGGTACGTCACGAAAGGTCGCCTGTCATGTCCGCCAAGGCCGAAGTCATCACCCTTCATCCCGATCCGCTCGAACCCTATGCGATCTCGCCGGGCTGGAAAGCGGGGGGACTGCTCTTCCTTTCGGGCCAGGCGGCGATCGACGAAACCGGCGCGATCGTCGGCGCGGGCGATTTCGACGCGCAGCTGGAGGCGACCTTCGCGAATATCGACCGGGTGCTCGCTGCGGGCGGCAGCGACCGCAGCCGCATCATCAAGGTGACCATCTATCTCACCGACATGGGCAATTTCCCGGCGATCGTCGCGGCGCGGCGGCGCTATTTCACGCCGCCCTGGCCGGCCGACACGATCGTCGAGGTGCGCGCACTGGCGCTGCCCCAGCTGATGGTCGAGATCGACGTGATCGCGCTCGCCGGCGAGCACTGAGCCCGGCTCAGGCGAAGCTGCCTGCCAGACGCAGCAGGTCGGCCTTGCGCCGGACGCCGGTGCGCTCGAAGATCTGCGCGAGAAAGACGCGCGCGGTGTTGCGGCTGATCGCCATCAGCGCGGCAGCCTCGTCGAGCGCATCGACTCCGCGCAGCACGTTGAGCAGTTCCGCCTGGCGCTTGGTCAGGCCCAGCGCCCCCATGTACACCTTCACCGGGTCCTGGGCGTGCTTCATATAGGTCACGTCGACCTTGACGCTGCGAATGGTGGTCACATGGGGCAGCGGCACCACGCGCGCGATGGTATCGGCCAAGCCCGTCTTGAGCGTCAGGTCCATGGTCTGGCAAGGGCCCGGATTCTGCATCATCGTCGTCAGCGCCGACTGAAAATCGGGCAGGACATTGCCCAGCCTTCCGTCTTCGTCCAGGCGCGCCAGGCCGGTCAGCGGCAGCGTGTAGCGGATCATCGGCGAACGCTCGTCGGCGGCCACCTGCATGTCCTCGTCGACGACCAGCGAGAAACTGTCGATCTGCTGAAGCTGCGCTACAATCGCCGTCGCCGCCCGCTGCGGCCTGGCGTTGCGGCGCAGCGAGAGGTTGATCGCGCTGAACTTGTCATAGAAACGCTGGTAGAATTCGGAGATATCCGAATGCGATGGCTGCTGGCCGCGCCGCATGACCACCAGGCCGATACGAGCATCGCCGATACAGGGCATGATCAGCATCGACGCGTCGCTTGGCGGGTTGTGCGAATCGAACCAAGACCAGAATTCGTCCTGCTCGTCGACATTGTCGGGACGCCGCAGTTCTTCGTGCAGGATGATGCCATGGTCAGCCGGCGGCAGCCCATGGCGGGCGCGCGGTCCGATCCGGTAGAAATGCTCCGCATAGGCATCGACGATCGCCTGGTCGATATTGGCAGTGCCCAACGGCCGGATCATGCGGTTGTCGCCAAAGATGACGCCCATCGACATGGCATCCGCGCCAGCCAGCGGCAGCATGCGGGTGAGCGCATCGGACCATGTGCAATGGCCCAACGCAGCATCAGCAATCAACTAATCCAGCCTGTCGAACCGGTTGGAAAGAAGGATCATAGGCTGGTCATGCGCCAGTACCTGCAGACCGCGTGATGACATAATCGTCACGTCCGTCGATCGAGACCGTCAGGCGGATGCTCCAATCGTCCGACCCGCCGAAACGCACATGGCTCAGCACGCGGCCAGCCTCTTCGATCGCGCCGAAGCTGCTGGTGTTCACCGAATTGTTGGCGCTGCCGGACCGGGATTCGATGCGGAACCGGCCGGCGCAGCGGCACGGGGCTGCGGCCATCACCTTGGCATCGACCAGCGCGCCATCCTTGCTGACGACCAGCGTGATCGGCTGGTCCTGTGTTACGCCTGCGGTCATGGCATCATCCGCTGCAGCAGCAGCCGGAGCGGCAGACATGGCTGCGGCCAGAAACAGTGGGGCGAGCCATCGGGCATCACCGCGGTGGTGGGGCATTGACGATCGCTCCCAGAATTGCATCGATCGCATTGGTGGCATCGGCCGGAATGTCGCTGGTCTCTTCTTCGGTCGGCGGTGCCTGTCCCGCCTGACCGGAGGTCACCGCTGCGGCAATGGCGAGATCGTCGTTGCTGAAATCGGCGCTGCGGCCCGTTCCCAGCCTGCGCGCCGCGGCATCGGGCGCGTCGGCCACGGCACCGGTTGCGGCCTGCTGCGCGAGCAGCCTCTGTTCGGCGGAAAGCTGCGGCTGGCGGCGCCCGGCAAATTCGCCGGCCCGGGTCTCGATCGGACGCGCGCAGATATCGGGGCCCGCGCCGGGCTTGGCATCATCGCACGCATCCGCGCCTTCCAGGCGCTGCGTGCCGATCTGGCCGCGATCCTGGCCTGCCGTGCTCAGCTGACGCTGCGGCACAGCGTTGCCCGAGGGCGAGGACAGCTGGAATTCGGTCGGCAGTGCGGCGCTGTCTGCCTGGCTGGTCCCGATCGAGGGAACCGTGAGCGACCGGTCGGCGGACGAGGCCTGATCGGTCACGACGGCAGCGCTGCGATCGGCGGCATCGTTCTCTTCGATCTGCGCATCCACGGCGCCGGCGTCCTGGGCCGATGCACCGGGGAGCAGCTGGGTCGATGCGACCGCTGCCAGCACGAGCAGCCCCAGCACCGCATAGCGCACCATCTCTTCGCCGCTGGGCAGACGAAGCGGTGGCAGCGAGCGCAGCAGGGGCGGCCGGGGCATCTCAGGTGCCCCCGTTCGACTGGGTGATGGACATGGTCTGGTTGCCGCTTTGCACGATCTGGAGATCGGACAGGCCGTTGCCATTCTGCACCCAGCGGAGCTGGTTGGCGGTTCCGTTCTGCGTTGCGGTCATGGCGTTGTTGTCACCCAGCTGGACAAGCTCGGCACGATTGTCCGACCCGTTTTGTCCCAGTTGCATCTGGTTGCCCGAACCCTGTTGGGCAAGCATCGCGGTGTTCACACTACCGGCAGTTGCAGATTGATCAAGCAGGATCGCATTGTCCTCGCCCTGCTGGGCCGCGACCGCGATATTGCCGCCGCCGTCGCTGGCATTCTGTTTGGAAATGAAGCTGTTGAGCAGACCCGCCTGGTCGATCTCGAGATAGGCGGTCCCCGCACCCTCCTGGGTCACGCGGGCGGTGCCATTGTCACCATTCTGGCCGATGCGCGCGAACTGCTGGCTGCCATTCTGGCTGATGGTGGCGGTGTTGTTGTCGCCGATCTGTGCGATGAAGGCGCTGGTGCGCAGCGGCACGGGCCGCATCAGCTCGATCGGTTCCGAAAGCGTGCCCGCGGCGCAGGCTCCCGCAGAGGCTCCTGCGCACGGATCGCTCGGAGCGGTTTGCGCCTGCACCGTCTGTGCCCCCAGTACCATCATTGCGGCGATGGCCAGCCTGGCAGAATGTGTGCGCATGGCAACTCTCCTGTATTGCCCTTGGGGCGGCCCCGCACGATGCGGAGCCGCCCCTCAGGTCATCGGGTGTCAGTTCGGTGCGCTCGGAGCGCCCTGGGTGACGATGGCACTCATGCCCGTGCCGTTCTGGGTGATGGTCGAGAAGTTGTCGCTCGAGTTCTGCGTGACTTCGGCGAAATGACCCGTTCCGTTCTGGATGATGAACGAGTCGTTATTGTCTCCAAGCTGCGTCACGTCGGCCTGCTGGCTGGTGCCATCCTGGTCGATGTCCGAGGTGTTACCCAAGCCGCTCTGGACCACATTGGCATTCAGCAGCACCGAACCGCCAGTGCCGGACTGGTCGATGCGGCTGACGTTGCTGCCGCCATCGCCGTCCTGCAGAACATTGGCCGAAAGGCTGGTACCCTGCTGGTTGGTGAAGGCGCGGTTTCCATCCGAAATCTGCTCGATCCGGGCTTCGTTGCCGCTGCCGCCATTGCCGCCCTGGCGGATTTCGGCGCCAAAGACGGTGGGGGTCACGCCCGATACGAAGGCGCCATCGTTGTTCTGTGTTCCCACCTGCGAAATGAACGCCGTCTGGTTGTCGCCGCGCTGGAAGGTGCGAGCGGTGTTGTTGTTGCCACCCAGCGCCTGGTTGATCGTGGACGTCTGGTTGTCGCCACGCGTGGCGGCAAACAGGCTGTCCTGGCCCTGATCGACCAAGGCGAGACCACCATCACCATTCTGCGTCACGTTTGCGGTCTGGTTGCGGCCGCGCTGCAGGACGTTGCCGGTATTGTCATTGCCGCCCTGGGTCACGAACGCATCATGATCGCGACCGAGATCGCCGCCCTGATCGACCGTGGCACGGTTTTCATCACCGGTCTGCCGGACATCGGCATTCTCGTTGAAGCCGCGCTGGGTTACAGTGGCGGTGTTCTCGAAGCCGTCCTGGCGCACCGCAGCCGTATGATCGGTGCTGGCATTGGCACCCTGGTCGATCGTGGCGCGGTTGTCGTTGCCGCCCTTCTGTTCGACAAAGGCTTCGTGCAGACCGCCGGCCTGACGCACGGTCGCCTTGTTGCCATTGCTCAGCTGGATAACACCGGCTGCAGCCGAGCTGCCGACACCGTTGCCGGCACCGCCCTGGACGACATCGGACTCGTTGGCATTGCCCGACTGGAGAATGTTGGCGTCATTGGCGCCGACGCCGGTCTGGGTGAGCACCGACTTGTTGTCGATGCCGCTCTGGGTGACGATCGCCTCGTTGAGACCGCTGCTCTGGGTCAGGGTCGACTTGTTGTCATCACCCGACTGGAGCACCGATGCGGTGTTCAGATTGCCGCTCTGCACCAGATCCGATTCGTTGTCTTCGCCGCTCTGACGGACATCTGCGACGTCCAGATCGCCGCTCTGCGACACATCCGAATCGTTGCTGGTGTTCGACTGCGTGACCCGGGCCGTCGAGAAATCGTTGGTCTGCGAGACCTTCGAGATGTTCTCGCTGCCCGACTGCACGACGATGGCGGTGTTGCTGTCGTCGCTGCTGCCGGTGCCATTGTCTTGCACGATCGACGAGTTGTTCTTGTTGCCCGACTGGGTCAGCGTGGCATTGTTGGCGTTACCGCCCTGGGTGACGACCGAGATGCCGTTGGTGCCACTCTGGCCGACAGTTGCACCGCCATTGGTGCCGGTCTGAGTGACGGTCGAATTGTTGTTGACCGTCTGTGCCATCGCCGGAGCGAGGGCGAAGATCGCCAGCGACGATGCGCCGGCAAGAAGAAGCTTTTTCATGTCGAATTCCTAAATTTTTGAGCATGGGAAACCGGCTGGCGTCAGGCATGCCTTAGCCAGCCGGTCGTCCTTCAGATCAGTTCACCGGCGGAGCGGCAGGCACGTTCTGCATCACGGTTGCAGTGTTGTTGCTGCCCGACTGGGTGATCGTCGAGAGGTTGTCACTGCCTCCCTGCATCACGGTCGCAACGTTGGCATTGCCGCTCTGCAGGATGTCGGATTCGTTGTTGATGCCGTCCTGCGAAACGTTGGCGAAGTTGTCGGCACCCGTCTGGATGATCGACGAGTCGGCAAGGCTGGAACCGAGGGTCTGGGTGACCTTGGCTTCGTTGCCGGTACCGCCGGTCTGCTCGACCACCGATGCACCGTCCTGACCAAGCTGACGAACTTCGACAGCAAAGGCCAGGCCGTTGCCCGGCACGGTGTTGGCTGCCGACTGCAGCACGGACGAGCTGTTCTTCTGACCGATCTGTTCGACAAAGGCGCTGGTATCGGCAGACTGCGTGATCGTCGACGTGTTGTCCTCGTCGAACGAACCGATTCCGGCGGGCTGGGTGGTCTGGACAACGACAGCTTCTGCGCCGGTGGCACCGGCATTCTGCGTGATCGTCGAGACGTTCTGGCTTCCGGTCTGGGTAACGTTGGCCGTCGCGGCGCTGTTCTGCGTGATCAGCGACGAGTTGGTCGGGAAGTCGGCGCCGTTCGTCGTGGTGTTGCCCAGCTGGTTGACAGTGGCCGAGGCATCCGCAGCGGTCTGGACGATTTCCGAACGGTTGTCGCCATAGTTGCCGCCCTGGGTCACAACCGCCGTCGCATCACCGCTCTGGTTGATCTGCGAGTTGTTGAAGATGCCCGACTGGGTCAGCTTGGCCGAAGCACCGGCTCCCGACTGCACCACGCCCGAACGGTTCAGGTCACCGGTCTGCGTCACTTCTGCAGTGGTGCTGGCTCCGGTCTGGCTGATGTTGGAGAAGTTGCTACGGATGGTGTCACCGGCGGGATCGTCAAAGCCCTGGGCGTTGCGGATGCGGGTGCCGTTACCCGATTCCACGGCGGTCTGGATGACCTTGGCGTTCGCACCTGCGCCCGACTGGTTGATGGTGCTGTCGTTCTGAGCGTTGTTCTGCTTCACATCGGCAACCGCGACGCTGCTCTGCGTGATCGTCGAGACGTTGTCATTTCCGGTCTGGACGACAAAGGCATCAGCATCGGCCGACTGGGTCACGGTGGAAGCATTGCCGTTGCCGGTCTGCTTAACATCGGCCAGCGCACCGTCAGCAGAGGCGCTCTGATCGACAGTGGAGCTGTTGTTCAGACCATTCTGGGTAACCAGCGCGTCGGCAGTATCAGCCGCCTGGAGCACGTTCGAGAAGTTGCCGTCGCCAGTCTGGCTGACAATGGCCTCGGAACCGACACCGCTCTGGTTGACCGTCGAGACGTTCGAGGGGTAGCCGTTGGTCGGGACGTTCGCCAGCTGGGTCACCGTCGCGGTGGAAGCCGCCGACTGGGTCACGGTCGACAGATTGTCGCCCTGACCGATGCCCGGACCACCCGACGAGGGAGAGCCGGTCTGCGTCACCGTTGCAACGGCACCAGCGGCACCGACGGTCTGGTTGACCGTGGAACGGTTGTTCACGCCGAGCTGGGTCACGGTCGCGTCAGCAGCTGAATCCTGGGTAACGGTCGAGCCGTTCAGCTCGCCGGTCTGCTTGACCAGAGCGGTCGCGCCGTTGGCGGTCTGGGTAATGGACGAATCGTTGTTCGGCGGTGCGATGCCATAGGTATCGATGCCGTTCTGGATCACGGTCGCCGTAGCATCGGCCGACTGGGTGATCGTCGAACGGTTCTCGTCGCCCGTCTGCGTCACATTGGCGGTGGCGCCAGCGGAATTGACCGTCTGGGTCACAGTCGACTTGTTGTCGTTGCCGGTCTGCGCGACCGTAGCTTCGGCTGCGGCGTCCTGAAGCACGGTCGAGTCGTTGCGATCACCCGACTGCGAGACATTGGCGGTGGCACCGGGAGCCAGCGAGTCCTGGTCGATCAGCGAGATGTTATCGTCGCCGGTCTGGCCGACGGTGGCGTTGTTTTCGTTGCGGTTCTGGAGCACGGTCGACTTGTTGCCGTCACCGTTCTGGGTCACTTCAGCGGTATTGAGCGCGCCCGACTGGACAACGTCTGAGTCGCTATCGCCGGTCTGCTTGACCTTGGTGACATTGCCTGCACCACCCGACTGGTTGACGTCGGAATCCGAGCTGTTGCCGGCCTGGTCGACTTCGACAGTGTTGCGGCTCGACGTCGTGCCGGCGCCGCTCTGGGTCACGAGCGACGTGCCGTTGCTGCCCAGCTGGGATACGTCTGCGCTGTTCTGCGAGCCGCTCTGATTGATCGTCGAGCTGTTGTTCACGACGCTCTGTGCCATTGCCGGCATGCCGATCATCAGCGCCAGCGCCGAGACCGAAGTGTAAATGGAGGTCTTCATGGTTGATAATCCTCTGTTCAAGGGTCATAACCATGCTGCTCCGGAAGCAGCATTGCCGCCGGGGTCAGCATGATTGTTTCACACGCACTCATTGTTGTCATGCTCGCGCATCGGAGTTGCAGCTCCGGTGCGCGAGTTTTGTCAGGCCCTTATGTCAGTTCCGAATGCCGCCTGACCGGCTCCGGCTCTCGTTCGCGATCCTGGATCGGTGGGGCCCCGTTGGGGACTTTCCCGATCCTGTCTTGCGCCTGCATCCACGCCGCTAGCTGTGATGCAGGACATAGCTGGTCAATTAGTCTCCGAGCTTACCTCGCTTTTCTTCCCGTTCGTGTTCCTGTCCTTCACCTTCATCGGGGCAAGCTGGCGCGCGCGTTCTTCGGCGCGTTGAACCTGTCCCGGCGTGAATTTTCCATCGCGCTCCTGCTGGTACTGCAGCAGCTTGGCCATGCCGGCATCGCGGTCGGCGAAATCCCAGAGGCGCAGCTCGACGCCTTCCATGACCAGCGCATAGACCGCCTTTTCGATCGCCTGCTGCAGTGCCAGCTGGTCGGGCTCGTTGGTGGTGAACCCGGCCTCGGCCTCGAGCAGCTCGCGGAAGGCGACAAACTTGAACGCGCTCGCGCCAAAGGCCTGCGAGGCGATGGTCTTTGACGCGGTGACCGTGGTCAGTACCTCGCCGGTGCGCACCGATACCGCGCGCAGATAGACCGTTACCGTATCCTGGCGATATTCGGTGCGGCCGCCGATGCCCAGAAAGGCTGCGCCCGCGCCGCCAGTCAGCGTGTTGCTGTCATAACCGATGATCCCGCCTTCGAGCAGCACGCCGGCAAACAGCAGTGCGGGCAGCGCATCGGGATTGACGACGCGCTCACCCAGATAGCGTTCGCGCATCTCGCGGATGATCTGACGCTCGTTGAGCAGGTTCTTCAGGTTCTCGCGCTCGACGATGGTGAACCAGCTGCGATCGCCTACATCCTGCAGCGCCTTGACGAGCACCGAAGCGCCGCCTTGACTGACCGCGCGCGACAGCGTCTGGCCGGTCGCACTGGGCTTGAACTGGCCGGTCTGATCGGTGAAGCTATAGACCGCCACCGCAACCTGGCGCGACGGCTTGGGAATGCCGCGCAGCAGCAGCTGGGTCTGGGTTGCGTTGGGCAGATAGGCATAGCTGGTCGTTTCGGGCAGAAACGCCTTGCCGCTGCCGCCAACGGTGGTGCAGCCGCTCGCCATCAGGGCAATCGAAAGGGCTGCCAGGCCGGGAAGGATCGGAAGACGCATGGCTCAGTCGACATCCACAAAGGTCGGAACGACGATGACGGTCTCTTCGCCGGTATCGTCATTGATGATCGTGATCGTCACCTCGGTCAGCGAGCGGATGAATCTGACAGTCTGACCGCCAAAACTGATCGTGCCGCTTTCCTGGGGGTTGTCACCGAAAATCGCGGTAACAATCTGCGACGACAGAGCGGACAGCAGACGCGACTGGAGCTGGCGGGCAAAGATGTCAGCCTGCGAGCTGTTCGAGCTCGACGCCGGATTGGTGAAATCGTTCTGGGCATTGGCAATGCCCAGCAGATGATTGGAATTGAACGGGTTTCCGCCGAAACTGGGATTGACAGGCTGGTAGACGATGTCCTGTGCAACGGCCTCACTTCCGAGTGGCATGGCAACACCGACCACTCCCAGCCAGGCCACCGTCAAGGCCCTGACCGCACGCTTGTACGAGTGCACAACTCATCTCCTGCAGCTCGCCCCCGGAAGCTTTTGCCTCTCGAACGGCATAAAATTCTTGCGACTCGAATTTTTGTTAACCCGACCTTAGGAGCGATTAACGGAGTGTAAAATAGTGCAAATAGACTATGCATTATCCCCATATTGGGGGTTTCTAGGCGCGTTCTCATGGAGTTGCAATGGCTTGGATGGGGCCAAAGTCCAGCTTTCCCGCGCTCTGCGATAGTTAACCCGGACGGTCAGCAATCGTTCAGAGAGCAGGTCGCCAGCGCGGTTGGGTACCATGAATTTGGCCGGATTTTACAATATGTCCGTTTTCGAGACACAGTTCGTCGCGATCGTCGACGTAATTCACGTCAATTTGACGCGATTTGACATGTAAAGGTCGGGAAATGCGTAGAATTGGGACGAGCAAATCGCGTTTCGCGGCGTCCTGATCGAGCGCCTGGCGGTCACGATCGCCCGAGCGCCCGGCTACCGGAGCTGACCTAACTTGGAAACGTCTGCGGTGCGCGCTGCAAGTTCGCGCAGGTCGCAATGAAATGGCGTTGCCATCTCGGCAGCAACGGCAGGACTAGCAGGATCCGCTGGCCACGCCTGGTGAGCCGCCGAGCGGGAAACGGTTCCCAGCGACCAAGCGATAGGCAAAAGTCCCGCCGGCCATCGCGATGGGCTGTACGCAGATGCGCCAAAGGCCCCGCAAGCATAGGCTTCGGGGCGATCAGCGGATCCGGGTTCGGCAACGCCGCGGTCTTGTGGGAATTGGAGGAAGGATTGGATGGGTTTTTACATTGGTTGCGGGAGCAGGATTTGAACCTGCGACCTTCAGGTTATGAGCCTGACGA